>CAMIYN010000001.1 GCA_946403075.1 uncultured Lachnospiraceae bacterium
GCCCCTACGATTAACATTACTGTCTTGCCTCGGGCTCGCGATGCTTCGCCCCTACTACTAACATTACTGTCTTGCTACGGGCTCGCGATGCTTCACCCCTACTGCTAACATTACTGTCTTGCCGCGGGCTCGTGGTACTTCGCCCCTACGGCTATCGCTACTTTCTTGCTACGGGCTCGTTTAGGGCTCGCGATGCTTCGCCCCTACGGCCCCTACAAGATATTTGTTTCACCCCTACATTTTTATTTTAGTCCATTATTGATTTCTATTACATCTCCATTTTTATATGAATTATTTAAAATGATTTCAAAAATTTTATTTGCTACAAATTCCTTTGTCATCATTTTTTTATTATCAAGTTTTTCTATTATATATTTTTTATCTTCATTTGACAAATTATTATTCATATCTGTATCAACCATCCCAAGTGCAATAGAAAAAATAGAAACCCCTGTGAATTCATTTTCTTTTGCGAGAGATTTTGTAAAACCAATAATCCCTGCTTTTGTCAATGAATACACACTCTCCATACTACTTCCAACTATTCCCCATATGGATGAAATATTTAATATAATACCCATTTTGTTTTTTTGTAGTTTTGGTAAAACTTCTCTTGTAGCAAGTAGACAATCAATTATGTTTGCATCTATTATTTCATAATACCTATCAATAGTTGTATCACAAAACAAATTATATTCAGCAATGCTTGCATTATTTATGAGTAAGTATATATCATTTATTTTTTCTAAATCTCCGTTTTCAATGTGTCCCTTTTTTATAACAACAACAATGCCAAACTTTTCTTCGAGTTCATTTTTTAATCTATAAAGCTCTATAATATTTTTTTTGCAAGTAAGAAATAAATTATATTTATGTTTTGCATAAATATATGCTAATTCCATGCCTATCCCTCTACTCGCCCCCGTTATCACTACAAACATTATGATTTTATCTCTTTCCAAATGTCATTATAAATTTCTTCCAAATCTCCCAAATCCTTATATAACTCATAATCATCATTTATCAAATCTGGAAACACTGCTTCATCATCCAATAAACTTTCATCTATCTCTGTCATTGCAAGAGTATTTGGCATACCATAAGTCATGACATTAAAATTTTTAAGTGCTATTTCCTTTTCACACATAAAATCTATCCACTTTTCTGCAAGACTCACATTTTTTGCATTTTTTGGTATGACCCAAGCATCAATAGTTAGATTTGTCCCTTCCTCTGGTATCACATATTCATACTCATAGCCAAGAGATTTACCCTCATTTTTTATATACATAACTTCTCCTGAATAAGTGACACCGAGAGCAGCTTCTCCCTGCACCATCTTATCCCTGACTTGGTCTATCACATAGGCTTGCACCAAAGGTTTTTGACTTATCAAATCATTTTTTGCTATATTTAATTCTTTTCTATCATCTGTATTTAATGAAAAACCATTTTTCTTAAGTCCCACCATTAATAAATCTCTCATTGCATCTTGCATCAAAATTGTTCCATCAAATTTTTCATCCCACAAATCACTCCACTTAGTAATTTTTTTATTTATTCCCATTTCTTTTAAAAGAGTATTGTTTACAATTATTCCAATAGTAGAATAAACATAAGGGACTGCATAATCATTATTTTTGTCAAATGATTTCATTATATCAAGTATTCTCTCATCAACATTTTTATAATTTGAAATATTTTTTTTATCTATTTTTTTTAGCATATCAAGTCTAATCATCTTTTCTATCATATAATCAGTAGGACATATCACATCATATACTCTTCCCTCATTCTTTACTACTACAAACATTTCTTCATTTGTGTCAAACATATCATAGACTACATCTACATTATATTTTTTTTCAAATAAATCTATACATTCCTCATCAATGTATAGTCCCCAATTATACACATACAGTTTTTCTCTATCTCTCTCACAACCCAACAAAAATATATTAACTATTATTATTATAAAACATATACATCTTTTTAAATTAGTCATTTTCATAAATTTATTCTACATCAAGTTTTAAAACAGCCATAAAAGCACTCTGTGGTATCTCCACACTTCCAAACTGCTTCATTCTCTTTTTCCCCTCTTTTTGTTTTTCCAATAATTTCTTTTTTCTAGTTATATCTCCACCATAACATTTAGCGAGCACATCTTTTCTCAAAGCCTTTATTGTCTCTCTCGCTATGATTTTCCCATGTATTCCTGCCTGTATTGGTATCTCAAATAGTTGTCTTGGTATTTCACCTTTTAATTTTTCACACATCTTTCTACCTCTCTCTTCTGCACTCTGTTTATGCACTATAAAAGATAGGGCATCTATTGTTTCTTTATTTACTAAAAGGTCAAGTTTTACGAGATCTGATTTTCTATACTCTTTTAAACTATAATCAAAAGAAGCATAACCCTTTGACTGTGATTTTAAAACATCAAAAAAATCATAAATTATTTCATTTAGTGGCAATTCATATTTTAACACAACTCTATTTTCTTCTATATAATTCATTGATATATAGATGCCTCTCCTTGATTCGCAGAGTTTCATAACTGCACCTACAAATTCTTTTGTAACCATTATCTCACTATCAACTATTGGCTCCTCCATCCTTTCTATAGTGCTTGGGTCTGGCATATTAGATGGGTTTGTGAGCTTTATTAATTCACCATTTTTTGTATATATATGATATTCAACACTTGGAGCAGTTGTGAGTAAGTCAAGATTAAACTCTCTCTCAAGTCTTTCTTGTATTACATCAAGATGTAAAAGTCCCAAAAAGCCACATCTAAAACCAAAACCGAGTGCAACCGAATTCTCTGCTTCAAATTGAAGTGATGCATCATTTAATTTTAATTTTTCAAGTGCATCTCTTAAATCTGGATACTTATCTCCCTCGGTTGGATATAGTCCACAGTATACCATTGGTGTAATCTGTTTATATCCAGCAAGTGGTTCTGCTTCATTTTCAAAAAGAGTGACTGTATCACCTACTCTTGTGTCTTGCACACTCTTGATTGATGCAGTAATATATCCCACATATCCCGGATATAAAGTATCGCAAGGGACAAATTTACCTGCACCAAAAATACCAACTTCTACAACTTCAAACACTGCATTAGTTGCTATCATTTTTATTTTTGTGCCTTTTTTTACTGAACCATTCATAACTCTTATAAAAACTATCACACCTTTATATGCATCATATAACGAATCAAAAATGAGTGCTTGCAATGGTTTATTCTCATCACCACTTGGGCTTGGAATATATTTAACTATTGCCTCAAGGACATCTTCTATATTAAGACCTGTTTTTGCAGAAATCCTTGGTGCCATGCTACAATCAAGCCCTATTATATCTTCTATTTCTCTTGCAACTCTATCAGGCTCTGCAGATGGCAAATCTATTTTATTTATCACAGGAATAATTTCAAGATTATGGTCTATTGCAAGGTATACATTTGCCAATGTTTGTGCTTCTATCCCCTGTGCTGCATCAACTACAAGTATAGCACCCTCACAAGCGGCAAGAGACCTACTCACTTCATAAGTAAAATCTACATGCCCTGGAGTATCAATTAAATTAAATACATAATCACTACCATCTTTTGCATGATACTCAACACATACAGATTGAGATTTTATAGTTATCCCTCTTTCTCTCTCTATATCCATATTGTCAAGTATTTGCTCTTTTAATTCTCTTTTTGTTATCGCTCCTGTGTATTCAAGTATCCTATCAGCAAGTGTACTCTTTCCGTGATCTATATGAGCAATTATACAAAAATTTCTTATTATATTTTTTTCTATCTTTCCACTAATCATTATTTATTTGAAATCGCAACTACACCTGGCAATTCAACTCCTTCAAGATATTCAAGAGTTGCACCACCTCCTGTTGATACATGTGTCATCTTATCAGCAAATTTAAATACCTTTACAGCAGATGCACTATCTCCACCACCAACCACAGTTGTGACCTTTTTTAAATCTGCCATAGTCCTTGCCACTGCATAAGTTCCAAGTGCAAATTTTTGATTTTCAAATAATCCAACTGGACCATTCCAAATTATTGTTTTTGCTTTTCTCATTTCAGTTATAAATAATTTTATAGTTTTCTCCCCTATATCAAGTCCCATATAGTCATCGGGGATTTCTCTTATATCAAAAGTTTTTGTCTGTATATTTTTGTCAGTTATAGGATTAGGAAATTCTTTTACACACACACAGTCAATAGGAAGTATCATTTGTTTATTTAAAGATTTAGCTTTATCCAACATTTTTTTACAATAATCTATTTTTTCATCATCTACAAGAGAAGTCCCTACACTATATCCCATCGCTTTCAAAAAAGTATATGCCATACCTCCACCAAGTAAAAGTGTGTCGCACTTATCAAGTAATTTATCTATAACTTTTAATTTATCTTTAACTTTTGCTCCACCAAGTATTGCAACAAAAGGTGTTCTTGGATTTTCTACTACATTCATCAAATTTTCTATTTCTTTTTTCATCAAATATCCACTAACACTTGTATTTACATATTTTGAAACACCGACATTTGAAGCATGTGCCCTATGTGCAGTTCCAAATGCATCATTTACAAATATATCACAGAGTGAAGCAAGCTCCATAGAAAAAGTCTCTCCACACTCCATCTCCTCTGGTCTAAGTCTCGTATTCTCAAGGAGTATTATATCCCCATCATTCATAGTTCTCACAAATTCTTTCACTTCATCATTTACAACTCTGGAAGTCTTTATGAATTTTACTCTCTTATTCAACAAATTCGACAAATGTTCTGCAACCTTTTGCAAACTCATATATTTTTCAGGTTTTCCAAGATGCGAGCAGAGAATTACTTTTGCATTTTTGTCAAGTAATCTTTTTATAGTTGGTATGGAGGCAACTATTCTCGTATCATCGCTTATCGCATCATTTACAAAAGGAACATTAAAATCACACCTAACCAAAACTCTTTTTCCACTCACTGGGACATCATCGATGGTTTTCTTATTTAACTTATTCATATACCCTCCATTATTAATTAATTATTTTTATATTTATTATACAACATTTTTTATAATTATGACAAATTAAGTTTATAAGAAAACCTTAAAAATAAAACCATTTATATAAGCTTTCTTATAAAAACTTCACTATTCAAATCTTTTAAAAATGAAATTTTAAAAGCTTCTATAATATTAGAATTTCAATAAGATATTAACTAATGTGATTATAAAAAAATAAAAAATGTCAACTTTTTACAATTTTACCAACTTTTTTACATTTTTGCCAACTTTTTATATTTTTCAGTAGTTTATATTTTACTCTATTAAAGTTATTTATACCTAACATAAATTATAGCAAATAAAAAATAGACCTCCTTAGTTATTTTATCTAACTAATTTGGTCTAAATATTGGGTTTAACTATAATAATAAGTGTTTTTTTTATATTTATATAATGCTAACATTAAACACTAAATAAAGTTTTTAGTATCATAGACACATCATATTTATGCTTTTCAGTTAACATACCAAATATTCTAAATAATTCTAATGATAACTTTGCTTCTTCTTTACCAATAACCCATTCTCCACATTCTTTAGAATTTAATATTCGCCCTAATGGTTGTTCTTTAAATTTTAAAGATATTATTGGTAAACAAACATATAACATTGGTTGAATTCCAATAGCCCTTTGCTTTTCTCTATTCATTATTTCAGCATAAATATCATATTGACCAAATTTATGAACTATTAATGGATATGAAACTTTCATTTTATAGAATTCAACATTATTAATTTTTGTTTCAATTGGATTAGTTCTCGTTATTTGCATTTCATCTAAAATATCTATAGTATCTTTTGTGGCTCGTATCTCATTATAGACATTTAGTATATCGTTCTTTGTTATATATTTATTTTGAAAAGAATAATACAAAATTTCTGATAACTCATAGGGAAGTTTGTCTTCACCCTTATAATTAATAAATTGTTTATTGTTTAGAGTTGTTTTATTTTTATTCTCTTCATTTAATAATAAATCATAACCAATTTGCCATTCTACATAATGGTTTAAAGATAAATTTGTTTGCCTAACTGCAACAGGATTTCCATATTCATAAAATGAATTTCTTTCTTTTACTCTTACCTTTCCAGTAGGTTGAGTTAAAGGTAAAATAAAACTAATTTCATTGTTATTGATTTTTAATTTTGCATCTTGCATTTTGAGCTCCTAATATTCTAATACTTTATTTATGTAATTTTTAACCTTATTAATTGATTCAATTTTTGGGCTATCTTTTTGCTTTCCAAAAATATCTTGATGCTCGTATTTTGATATTTTTAGGACATCATCTTCTATACTTTTAAATTCATTATAAATAAAAGGGACATCAAAATTTCCCATATAATATGGGGTTTCAGCAAATTTCTTAAAACAATCTACATAACAATAAAAACTCAATTTTGATGGGTCAACATCAACAGCATTCGATTCTCTATTTTTTATAAATGTTCTTGACCTTTTTAAAGCATTAATGTCTCTCATAGTATAAAATAATATTTCTTGCTCATATCTATCATTATTAGGATATTTTTTTATATATTTACATACATAATCTCTACCATTTATGATAAAAGATTCCCCCTCAATAGTTCTAAATTGTTTATTCAAAATATCATTATAAGTAATTCCTTTATTTTCATTTCTTTTATACATTGCAACTATAATAGGAAAACCCATTGTTTTTGAGGTATTTGCAAACTCTTGACTGTTAAAAATTATATGCTCAATTAAATTATAATTATTAAAAAATTTAATACAAGAATTATAGTTTGCTTTTTTTATTAAATAAGATAATGGATGTAAAATTATTACATAATCAGCTTTTAATTTATTATAGGCGAGCATTGAAGTCATACCATAGTCCCTTGTTTGAATGTCTTTATCCATTTCAATACTTTCTTTTTTAATATTTTGATGTGCTTGTGAAGTTACATCATTATACGGAGGATTTCCAACTATTATCAGTTTTTCATTTTCTTTTATTTTATAATTTTTTCTCTGGGTATTAGTAAATAGATTATTATTAAAATACTCAACAAAAGGAAAATATCCTTTTGCTTTTTTTATTGCAACACTATCTATATCATTCCCTATATATCTATTGTCTTTATATTCTTCTTTTAATTGAAAAAATGCACCATAACCACAACTCGGATCCATTATAGTCCATTGCCCATTTATTGCATACACATGCATCCACATTTTTACAATATCTACATATTTTTTTGGTGTATAAAAACTTCCAAAGTTTATTCGATTTTTATAAGTCAAATGTTTCGCAAAATCATTCATAATTTCTCCCATTTATTGTAACAAAACCTTTTTTACATATAAAAACATACTACTTAATATTATACTCCAAAAAAAATAAAAAATCATAATGATTTTATGCTTTTTTATTAAAATTCTATAAGATTTGAGAATTTTTGCCATATTTTACTTAAGTTTTAGTAAGTGCAAATAACTTTAATAGAGCACAATGTTTTTACATATAGCAAATAGGAAATCTCCAAAACTCTTTAATTTATAAACTATTTTCTTATATGTCTTTTACTATTTAGCTATTTAATTATTATTTTTATCAACTATCCCAAAACTCATATCAATTAAGTTTTTTATCTTATCTTCACTAACTTTGCTAATTTCAATGCTTATCCAATGTTTTTTATTCATATGATATGCTGGGGCAAAGCCATTAGTATTCTTTATAGATATTATAAAATCAGGTTCACTTTTCACATTCATTATATCAATTTTATGATTTTTATTAGAACTCCTATACACTTTATTATATGGCACATCCATAATTATAGCAAACCATTTCTTTTTATTATTTCTAAATACAATATAATCTGGTGTATCTTCCCACAAAGACACACTTTCTATTTTATATTTTTTATATATGTATTTTTTTATCTCTTCTCTATTCATCTGTTTAACAATAAGATATAGAAACCTCTAATTCTATATGATTTTTAAATTTTTTTTAAAACGACTGAATAATAATGGCTAAATAGAAAACCTCAGATAAATTGTTAGTTTTTTAGAGGTTCCCTTAATTTATTTTCAACTCTATACTATTTTTATCAAGTAAGCTTTTTAACTCTTCATTTGTTTTTCCTACTATTTTACCAAGTTTAGTATACGACCACATATTGCTTCCATAAAACAAAACTATATTACTATCATTATATAAAACTATATCGCCAGGCTCTGCTAATATTTCAGTGTTATTACTCACTATACTCTGTCCTATTTCTCCAACCTGCTCAAAACCACCATATTGATGAGTATTGATTATAAGACCTTTATTTTTTATAATTTCTTTTAATTCTTTTACTGAATTATTATCTTCCCATTCAACATCAACTTTTTTATTATCAATGTATAAATTCATATCTCTTCCTTTTTCATCTTTTGTTTCTATATTATTATTTATTATACTATCTTTTAACAAATTGTTTAGTTCAGGTTCTTTACTTTCTATCATTTCAAAATTTTGCAATGAAGCATTTTGCCAAGAATTACTATCTGATAAATTTTGACCAAATAGCATATTTATAATAAAACCTATAATAAGTGCTAACATAATATAAATTAGCCTTTTTAAAACACTATTATCCTTTTTAGATATTTCTTTTATGATATTTGAAACATTATGTCCTATAAATATAAAAAATGTAATCATACAAATATTTTCTATAAAAACCAAAATAGCAGCTTTTTCATAATCTAAAAAGGCAAAATGTGTTTTAAAAGTAATATAATTTATTATTCCACTTTTTATAAATAAATAAAACCCATATCCAGAAACAACAGTAAATATAATAGCTAATACACTTTTTATCTTGATTTGTATTTTTGCCATCATCACATTTATATGCATTCCTATATGCAGTCCCATAAAAATAAATGCCAAATATGAAAATGCCAAATGCATAACTCTTGCAGTATTTACATTAATTAAATTATATAGAAATGGTACAGCATGATTACTCATTGATACCCCAGAAATCGCAGTTAATGCAAATGAAATTAAAAGTAATAAATTTATCATCACACTAAATATTCTAAAAAGTTTATAAGACCCTTTAAATAAGCCTTGATACCATTTTCTATTTATAATTTGATGAAGTATGAGCAATATCACCATACTAACACCAAACCACTCATGCAGTGCTTCGCCTGTTACTTGGTATGCCATAAGCGGGATTAAAATAATACTCATTATACCATCTATAATTTTTTTTATTTTATTCATTTATAAACCTAAAATTTTTAAATACATTATGTTTTAACACAAGATATTTAAATCCTTTTTCCAAATTTTTTTATATTTTATTATTTGTTATTGTTTATGAAATTTTGTATATTATTTGTGTCTGCACTACTATTTAACCTTTCACCATTTACAAAATTTCCGCTCCCTGCAAGAGTTCCCAAGTTAGTTCCACTTCTACCTATGCCGCTTCCACCAGATGTGCAAAATGGTATAACTTTCTTTCCATCAAAATTATACTTTTCTACAAATGTTGCCATTATTCTTGGTGCATCGCCCCACCAGATTGGGTATCCAAGATAAATTGTATCATATGAAGATATATCAATATCATCACTTCCTATCTCTGGGCGAACATTTTTATCATTCATTTCTTTTGTGCTTCTACTATTATTATCATGCCAATCTAAATCTGCTGCACTATATTGATTAAGTGGTACTATTTCATAAATATCAGCATCAGTTAATTCAGCAATTTTCTCAGCTACTCTTTTAGTTGTTCCAGTAGCAGAAAAATATGCGACCAAAATATTATTGCTTGTCATTGTGTTGACCAATTCAGTCTCTTTTGTTTCATTTATTTTTTCTATGTCTTTTTCAATCTCATTATCTTGTTTACTCACTTCATCAAATAACATCATTTCACCAATTGTTTCTGTTTTTGTCTCATTATTTACAATTTCATCTTCTGTTGTATCCAATATAGCATTAGTATTTTCTATAAAACTTCCTTGGTTTACATTACTGCTATCATTACAGCCTACAAGAAATACAGCGATTAATACTGCTATATTAATTAATAATAATTTAAATATTTTCATTTTAATAACCCCCTATATAATACTTATTTTTATTATTTTCTAATAAATTTTTCATTTTTTTCCATATCTTTATCATCACTTATATATTTTTCAACTTTCATATGCAAATCATATTTATTCCTTAAAGCCATTATTTTACTCATAGTTTCAAAATTATGATGCAAATCAAGTGCCTCTTGATTTTCCCAACTATCAATCAAGAGAATAGTATTTTCATCATTTAAAGGAATAAAATATTCATATCTCAAATTACCTTTTTTTGATCTTATTTCATCCACTATTCCGCTTTGTATCATTTCTTCTGCAAATTTTTTTGCATTGCCATTTTCACTTTTATAATAAATATTAAATGTTAAATTCACAAACTTACTTCTCACTTATTTCTAATAATCAACTACTTCAAGCCATTCAGTGGTAACATCAACCCCAGGCACTTCTACTGAAATATGCGAAAACCAACTATCAATTCTTGCACCATGCCAATGTTTTACATTTACAGGAATATTTACTATATCGCCAGGTTTTAATTCTCTTCTCTCTTTCGAATCTTCTTGATAATAACCATATCCAGCAATACATATGAGTATTTGCCCTCCACCTGATTTTGATAGATGCTTATGCCAATTATTTCTACATCCAGGTTCAAATGTCACATTATACATACTAACTTGTTCAGTACATATTGGATACAAATAGCTCTTCCCTACAAAATATTTTCCATATGATGCCTCTAAATCTAATTCATCTTGCCACAGTTTCCAACTTTGTTGCCCAAAACAAAATATTCATATGTTGGAAACTCAAATAAGACTGGTTTAAATTTATGGTAATCAATTTTTCCATTTTCATTTAAATAATCTTCATCTACATAAGTTGCAAGTATCTTACAAATAAAATTATCAAAATTATCTAATTCGTAATTTCCATCCATTTCACATTCTATTGATATTTTTGCATCATCTATAAGCGGTGCACCATTTTCTCCTTTAGTCCATTTGAAAAAATTAGATTTATCTTCTTTATTGCCACTTATTGTCCCCATCTTATCTGCCTCTTTAATCCATGATTCATCAACTATATTAATAGATAGTTTTTTATTTGCATTTATTCCCTTATTAATATAATGTGCTTTTACAAGTGAAACCATCAAATGACTATGTGCTACAGTCCCCGCATGTGCTGCCAAAGTCCAAGTTGGTTTTTCATCAACAAATGCTCCTACTACTATTGTAGGACATGGATATAAAGCTAAAGTTTTTCCTATATTTTTTTTATTCATATTCCCCTCTCTTTATTTATTTTTAAGGCAACATCAAATTTATAAATTGTAGATTTTTTAGATATTTCCTCAAAATATTATATTTACAATTATTCCGCTTACAAATGAAAATAATATTGTATAAATTATATAAATTATAAAATTTTTTATGCCAAGACATATTTTAAGTGCCCCAAGATTTGTAATTTTTGTAGCAGGTCCTGTAATCATAAACGAAGTCGCTGCCCCCATACTCATACCATTTGAAAGCCAACTACGAAGTAATGGTATAGTTCCACCACCACACACATAGAGAGGCACCCCAATTGTAGCAGCCATCAAAACTCCCCATGCTTTATTTCCTCCAAATAATGATACCATCACTTCTTCTTTGATATGCAATTGAAAAATCGCTGATAACACTATCCCTATAATAAAATATGGGAAAGTTGCTCTTATATTTCTCCAAACATTTTTTATATATCTTATAAACAAAATACTATCTATATCTCTATTTTTTATCGGTTCATCAAATTTTGAAAAGTCAAAAAATTTTTCATTTTTCTTTTTATAAAAAATATATACAAATAAACCTGCAATAATTCCACAAAGTGTACAACTTACAACTCTTATCATTACCATCATATTTCCAAGAGCTACACTATATATTATTAACTGTGGATTAAGAAGTATAGAAGCCATACAAAATGATGCAATATAATCTTCTCTCATTCCTTTTTTTTCAAACGATGCCGCAATAGGTATTGTTCCATACATGCAAAGTGGTGATATTATTCCAAGAATGCAAGAGATGACTATGCCAAATAATCCCCACTTACTTTGATTTATATTCGACATTATAATATAGATTTTATTTTTTGCGAATACCGAAACAAACGAACCTATTAAAATGCCTATCACATAATAAAAGAATATCTGCCTAAACTGGACATCTATGAAATACCATAAATATATAAACTCTCGTTCTATAACTTCCATACTCAATATTAATCAATATTTTCTAATTCATATTCTCTTGTTCCAAGTCCTATGTCAGCAGCATGTTCTAATGTATGTTCTCCATGTTGCTGATTAATTCTATTTACAAGTGATTCTCTTCCCTCTGCTTTATATACCAAATCAAGACAAGCCTGGTCAAGTGCAACAGGATCATTTGAAGCAAGTATTCCTATGTCATGAATATCTGGTTCAGCAGGGTTTCCATTACAATCGCAATCAATTGAAAGCCTATTCATAACATTTATATATGTCATTTTTTTGCCATTGTCATAGTAGTCAGACATACCTTTTACCATTTCTGCAAGTGCTTCAAGCCAATCATCTTGTTTGTCATACCATATACTACCAGTAGTTTTTGTCCCTGCAGTGTGAACCAAAACTTTTCCAGAAGCAGATGACATACCAATACCTACATTTTTTATGGCTCCTCCATATCCAGCCATTTGATGCCCCTTAAAATGGGAAAGAACTATCACACTATCATATTTTTTTATGTGATCTCCTGTGATAAGTCTTGTAAGTCTTTTACCACCTGTTACTGGTATATCCATCTCCCCATCTTCATCCATTATGTCAACTTCTGCGATATCAGTATAACCATGATCTTTTGCTACTTGCTTATGCATAGCAGATTCTGCTCTTGGTCCACCATATGCTGTATTGCACTCTATGATAGTGCCATTTACTTTTTTTACTAAATCACCAATTAACTCTGCTCTCAAATAATTACTCCTTGGTGGTTCACCTGTTGAAATCTTTACTCCAACATTGCCAGTTGGCTCCCATCCCAATTTTTCATAAATTTTAACAAGCGAATCTGCTGTTATTTCTTTTGTAAAATAAACTTTTGATGCCATATTATTTTCTCCTTTTACATTTTCATTATTATTTAATAATTTTTCATTATCAATTATAACACTATTATTTATTTCAGTCTCATTAATATTATTAATTTCTGTGTCTTCAAATAGTGCTGTTGTTTCTATTTCTTTTGTTTCTTCTATTGTTTCTTTTATAGGATTTTCTGTCAACTGTGTAGTGTTTTTATCACAACCTACAAAAATACTCCATATCATTAACATTAATCCTAAAATCAAAATACTCTTCTTTTTCATATTTCCACCTTTCATATTTACATAACTAATTTTGTTTCATTTTTATGAAACTTTACCAAACCAGTCTTGTGCAAAGAGAGCATAAGACTTGGTATAAATATTAATTGAAAAATAATTCCAGGGACTGCATTTAAAAATGCTCCTGCCATAAACATTTGCCAAGTAAATACACTTCCATTTATTCCCAAAAGAATTATTTGTGCTATACCCCATACAACTCTACCTAAAATCATTGCTAAAATAAGTGATTCATATAAAGCAATAATACATTTCCATCTTGAATTTTTATAGACAAATCCCACAACGAAGCCATACATAGCAAGTTCAACTGACATAGAAATTGCTGTTGGATATAATGGGGGCATACCAAATGTGAAATGCCTAAGTATTGGTAGTATAATTCCTATTGTCAATCCATACATTGGTCCCACAATCAGTCCACACAAAAATACTGGTAAATGCATTGGTAAAAAAGCATTGCCAAGCTGTTTAAGTTGACCAGTTAATAGTGGCAACACAAGTCCTAATGCTATAAATATAGCAGATAAAGTTAAATTTTTTGTCTTTACTGACATATTACCTCCTTTGTTAATAATTATATTTTTAATTTTTATTAAAAAATATAATAATCTCTAATATAAATATTTAAAAAAATTAATTTTGAAAAATATTAATAGTATAGGCTCAATAATAAATTATTCCAACAAACAAATTTAAAATCGTTCCTTAAATAATCTTCATAATAAAATTATAAGTTAAATTATAAATTGTATTTCCATTCCACTTGTGTCCTGCCAACTCCATTGCTCTCATTTGTTTTTTTGTTACAAAAGAATATGGATATAAGGCATAAATGAAAGGAAAAAACATATATGTGATTTTATCAATTTCTTTCTTTTCTAATAAAGGATTGTATTTAGAGAGAAGTTTAGAAAAAATCTTTATTGCTTTTAAAAATGCGACTTTAAAAGAAACAAGGCACTCCAATCTACAATTTTCTTCCATATCATAATTATTCATAGCCATAAGTTTTAATAGTTTAGTTCTATTTTCCAATGATTTAGCAATTTTATCTGCAAATGCTGTCTTTTTAAATTTTATTGTAGATTCATACATTTCATTTAATTCATCGCACCATCTCAAATATTCTTTTTCGTATAGTGCAAGAAATATTTCTTCTTTTGTTTCAAAATAATTATAAATAGATGCCCTAGTAAATGTAGTCTGTTTTGCTATATCTTTTATGGTGATATCTCTAAAACTCATAGTTTTATATAATTTTTCGCAAGCCAAAACAATCTCTTCTCTACGGGCATTAGTTACATCTTCTTTCATAATTTTTTTTATCTTCGTTTTTTTGTTTTTTTCTTGGCTTTTTTTATTTTTTATCTTCACTTGTATTCTCCCAAATAAAATTGACACAGTGTCAGTTTTTACATTATATCATTTACCTGACACGGTGTCAATAATTTATTTTTTTAAAATCCATCAAGGAAACATTTATTATCTAGTAATTTTAAATTTATATTATTGGAAATTTTATTAAGTATTTATTTTAATTATCAAAATACTTTCATTAACAAATAATAATTATAATAATAATTTTTTACATTTTATCAGTTATTAGTTTTGTTGTTTTAGTATAATTAAATTTTGATCTAGTATCATTTTTCCAAAATATGCAAATACTCAACTGTCGAATTGGCTTTATTAACCCTATTTGAATCTGCCTTAAATCTTTGATAGTCTGTATGCACCAAATCATAATGCCCATATTTTGACATAATTGATTTTATTACACTGCAAGGCATTAATCCTTCATTATTATACGATAAAAATATGTATTTAAAATTAGCATTTTTTATTAAGCTATCAAATTCTTCTTTAACAGTATTTGATGAACAATACTTTGATTTGTTGTAATCCCGTAAACCTGTTTTTCCTTTAGGTGTAAATGTTTGATATTCAGCTATCGTATTCAATAAATGGTAATTGGCACCATATTGACGACTGTTATATGGTGGGTCAAGATATAATATATCACCTTCAATTCTCTTTATTAATTCATTTGCATCTTCATTATACACAGCATGATCGTTTTCATTTATCTGATAGTCAGCTCCAACTAACACAAGATCTTTTTTAGCAGAACTCTTCAGGTGTTTTAGATAAGCTCCATATACACTTGCTGTATTTGCTACTTTATCTGCACACTCAAGCAAACTACATAATAAATAAAAATATAAATTCTGAGATATTTTTAATCTTTCTTTCCAACAATTAATTTTTTTACGAATAGTATCAATCTTTTTCCCATTGTAATCAGAAAAAAACTGTCGCTCACCACTACCACCAAGACAATAATTTTTATATATAAAACCATTTGATACTAATTTTGAATTATTTAATTCATCTATGTATTCCTTTTTATTAGGGATATCTATATGATTTTCAATATAATTTTTATTTATCACATAACTATAATATTCTAAATCATTGGCAATTACTTTTTTTGTTATAGTCTTAAATGTCCGTCCCACAATTCCAGTACCAGCAAACAAATCACAAAAAACTTTTTTTGATAAATCTCTACCACATACTGATTTAATAGTTTCTGGAATAAAATTTTGGCACAATTTAAATTTTGAGCCTATATAGTTCATTTTAATATCCCACCTCCTCAAAGATAAGTTGATTTTTACTTACGAAATGCTCTATATATTTTAATTTTAGTGTTTTACTAGTTCCAACAAATTGATAGTTAAGATGATATTTAAAAGTATTATAATCTACTATAAATACATGAATTGTCATTATATGTTTTCTCCATATAATTTTTTCATCACAAAATCCACTGTGTGTTTAATAGCTTCAGTTGCGATTCTCTTTGCACAACTTTTTCTGTATTCAACAGGGTCATATTGATAACAGCCCTCACATCCTATTTCAGCACTATAATTCTCATTACCTTTATAATAGGGATATGGATTCCCTAATAAATTTTTAGCATTCCATCTTTTTTATCTATCCTTTCTTTATATTGTTGTAGCTGTTTTTCATCCGGTATTGATTTAAATTTATTCTCTATGATATAAACATTTTTTTCATTGTCTTTTATTTGTAAATCAATATTGTTTTTTTCTCGGTATACACCTTCAAACTTATTAACATCAAATTTCTTAAAAAACACTTTAACAAAACTATGGTCATTTTCAATCAACCAAGCCCATCAATTTGAATGAAATAACTCATGTGAATTATTACTTAGTGCTGGCATTATCATTAAATCATTTGTTTTCCTACTCATTTTCTATAACCTCTTTTTAACTCTTATTAATTTTATGTAGTATTTCTTTTGCCCATGTCCAAATATAACGATCAAATGATTTATAATCAATTTGTTCTTTTAGCTTTTTCCCCTCATTAAATTTATTTATAAATTTATCAACTATAGAGCAATAATCCTCATACTCTTTCATTTTATTTATACTTATTTTTTTGCCTGTGAAATTAGTTGCTTCATTAATCAAACATAACATTTGCTTTACTAATTTATCATAAATCGGGAATTTATCTTTTTCATATCTGCTGCAATATTTACTTGCAAAACTGGTACAATCTTTTGTGCCATATAATGTACTTTTTACTTTGCAAATTTTATTAATTAATTTTTTATCACCTTTTTTCAACTTTTTATCAAAATTATCATCTTTACTTACTTCACAAATTTTTTTTACCATCTCATCAAGCCCTTCTTTTAGATTAGTACTATAAAAAAAATCAAGCACTTTTACTTTTATAAATACTTCATATTCATCATTATTACTTTTATATTCACTAAATAATTTATCTAAAAATTTCTCTTGCAGTGGATATTTTTTCATAAATTTAGATTTAGACCACAAATTACATTTCTTTTCTTTAAAATTATATGTAAATATTTTGTTTTTTCTTTTAAAATGTATTTCTTATATGAATTTTCGTAAGTTATATTATTAATTGATTTTTTCATTAACTACCTCCCCATACAACTTCCTAAAACTTTCAATAGAATTTTTTATTGTATCATAATCTACACAATAGGCAATTCTCACATATCCACTAATTCCAAAAGAACTACTTGGGACAAGTAATAAATTATATTTAAGTGCAGTTTTTGAAAATAGTCTATCATCGCAAATAGGGCATTTCACAAATAAATAAAATGCACCATCAGGCTCTACAAATTTGTATCCTATCTCTCTCAATCTGCTAGTTAAAAATTCTTTATTTTTTTTATACAAATTTATATCGGAATTATCATCTATACAATTTGAAACTACATACTGAAATAAACTATTTGCACATACATAACCCATACTTCTACCAGCACCCATTATTGCATAATATAATTCATCTGCCACACTGCAATTTTTATTAACAACAATATAACCTATTCTCTCTCCAGGCAGAGACATTGATTTTGAAAAAGAATACTCTACCAAACTATTATCATAATAATTTGTAATAAATGGATATTTTTTATCTACATATAATAACTCTCTATATGGTTCATCAGAAATCAAAAAAATACTTTTATTGTATTCTTTCTCTTTTTCATTTAATACATTTACTATACCCTTTATTACATCTTCAGTATAAAAAACACCTGTTGGATTATTTGGTGAATTTATCAAAACTGCTTTTGTGTTTTTATTTATTTTTTGCCTCAAATCATCCATATCAGGATAGAAAGTATCTATATTTGATTTTGCGACAACTAATTTTCCATTTGCATTTTCTACAAATACTTTATATTCTGGGAAATATGGGGATATAACTACTATTTCATCCCCTTCGTTTATTAAACTTTTTAATGTGATTGTGAGCCCTGCAGCTGCACCAACAGTCATATATATTTTATCAAAAGAAACATCTGCCCCATATTTTTTATTTAAACTATTAGCAATTTTTTTTCTAGCTTCTATATTCCCTTGAGCTTGAGTATAACTATGTAAATATATTCCATCACTTTCATTTATTAAATTTATAATTTCTTTTTTTACTGATATTGGAGCAGGGATATTGGGATTCCCAAGTGAAAAATCATAAACTTTATCACTACCATATTTTTGTTTTAAAATTATGCCGTTTTCAAATAAATCTCTTATTTCAGATCTATTGCTACCAAGTTCAAGCATTTTCTTATTTATATTAGCCCCTACGATTACCTTTTTTGTCTCTTCAGTTGATATGGGTGATTCACATCTGCAATCATCTCTTTCATCACTAAATTGGGCTCGCAAAGCTTCACCACTACGGTTATCGCTTTTGTTCCTACTATTATCTATTTTATCACTATATTGGGCTCGCAATGCTTCGCCCCTACGATTATCGTTTTCGCCACTATGATTATCGTTTTCGCCACTATGATTATCGTTTTCACCACTACGATTATCGTTTTCACCACTGCAATCATTTCTTTCGCTACTACAATTATTACTTTCGCTACTACAATGTTCCTTCTTTTTTTTATTTAAATTATCAAAATCCATTTTATTTATTAATCCCCAACTTCATCAATTTTTTTATCTCATTCATTGCATATACTGAAACTCTATCAGTATATTCACTATCTAAATCTTTTACAAAAAAACTTTTTCCTATTATGACTTTTACTTTTGTTTTTTTGATTATAGGAAAATGTTTTTCAAAAACATCATCTGTATTTAAAAATGCAATGGGAACTATCTCACATCCTGTTTTTTTTGCTATGCTAAAACTTCCCTCTTTAAATTCAAGTAAATCTAATTGATTTTCATTTTTATTTCTTGTTCCCTCTGGAAAAATCCATACTGAAATTCCATTTTGTATATTTTTGATAGCAACTATTATTGATTTCATAGCCTCTTTTATATTTTTTCTATCTATAAATATACAATTAATTTTATCCATCCATATTTTTAATAGGAAAAACTTTTTTAACTCATCTTTTGACATATAACAAACTTTATCTCTATATATCCCATATCCTGCTATAATATCAAAAAAAGACCTATGATTTGATATTAAAAGTTTACTTACTCCATTATTTAAATAAGTTTCAATATTTTCTTTTCCTATTACTTCTACATTGACACCAGAAATAAACAAAATCACATCAAAAACTATATTTATAATTCTTTTATAAAATTTATATTCTAACTCTTTATCAAAAATAGATAAAATAAACCCTATAAGTAAACTAAGTTGCCCCACAGTAAAAAACAATATCAAAAAAATTATTATTAAAATTAATCTAATCATAATTATATTACATCCGCAAATTGTTCTTTTAATTTATTAAAAAGTTTAAATCCAAAAACCAATATAACTAACGAAATCACTATATAGTAGATAGTTAATATTTTAAAATCATAGTTCATATTTTGTGAAATTAGAGCATTTCTATAACCATTTATTATATAATATAGAGGATTTAGTTTAAATAATTTAATTATTGAAAATTTATCATTATTAAAAATTGATTCGTCAAACATTATGGGACACATCCATATTCCAAACTGTAATAAAATTCCTACAATCTGTCCCATATCTCTAAAAAACACATTTATACTACTCACCATATAAGATATTCCAAGCATTAAAATGCTTAGCATTAGAGAATAATAGAAAACCAAAAACCAAGATACAGAAAACTTGACTCCAAAAATTAACATAACAAAAAATGTAATTACCAAAAAACAAAAATGTGAAAGTGTAGTTGAAATCAATTTTATTATAGGTAAAAATGAAACATTAAATACAACTTTTTTTACGAGATAATTATATTCTATAAGGCAATTTGTGTTTTGGATAATAGTTTCCTGAAAATAAAACCAAGGAACTATTCCTGCTATTAACCATACTACATAAGGAACATTTGGAACAGGCGGAGTTGCTCTAAACCCAATTTGAAAAATTAATGTATATACAAGAATAGTTGCCATAGGTTGTATAAACATCCAAATAATTCCAAAAAAACTACCCACAAATTTCTTTTTAAAATCTGACACGGCAAGTCCTATTATTTTATTTTTATTTTTTATTACTTCTACAAAAAAAGTCATAGTCTACCTCGCAAAAATTTTTCCCATCAAAAATCCTATATATCTAACTATGCAATAAATTACAAAATATATTAAATCCAAAAATCTATGTGTCTTTATACATTTTTTTATTCCATACTTAAATAATTTAAAACCTTCATTTTCACTTTTTATATTATTATATATTTCTTTTTTCAGCTTTTGAGTTTTTCCAATATTATAATTCCTTATAAACTGACCCCATAAACTTAGATTATGTGAATGAAATACTTTTGCATCTGCCAAATACATAACTTTATATCCTCTATTT
Source organism: uncultured Lachnospiraceae bacterium (assembly GCA_946403075.1). Lineage (GTDB taxonomy): Bacteria > Bacillota > Clostridia > Lachnospirales > Lachnospiraceae > UBA3633. The sequence goes on from CAMIYN010000001.1 coordinate 20,951, forward strand.
ATTGCATTATAACTATAAATGCTATCTTCATTAAGGGGAATTCCTTCTTCAAACCCTCCAATCTCTCTAAAAATTTTTAGACTATACATAGCACATACATTTGATACAAAATAATTTTTAATGCCAAGTTTTTCTTTTGTCTCTAAACTCTTTTCAATATTAAAATTTGGATAATTAAAATTTCTAACCATTTTTTCTATAAAGCTTGCTCCATCAAGTGGCAACTGCCTTGCATAACAAACTGCCATCTTTTCATCAACAAATGGTCTTACCAATTCAAAAACCAGAGTTTCATGAGCGGCCACTGCATCATCTGTCATAAATAGGACATAATCACTATCCAAAAAATTAACTGCATAATTTCTTGTCATCCCATGATTAAACTCTTCCCTTGTGATACTTTTTAATTTAACTGAACCTTCTTCTATATATTTATTTAATTTGTTTCTAAAATTATTTGTAAGATTTACATAAAGAGAATCTCTATCCGTACACATAAGGAGTATTGTTTTCAATTTAATTGTTTGTTGCAAGAGCATATCAATATTTAAAACCATTTTATTAGTTGGCTTATAACACAAAATAACTGCTGAAATTATCTTTTCACTATTTCCCATAATTAATTTTACCTCTAAAAAACTTACCACCCATTATCAAAAAATTCAATAAAAACATAATTATCAAAAAACTTACACTTGCCCCAACTAACCCATAAATCTTTACAAAAACATTTGAAACAATGATGCTTACAAAAAATACAACAATATAGATAGTTAGCAAATATTCTTTCTTTTCTTCTATAATCAGCATAAAATAAATTGGTGTATTTATAGTATAAAAAATACCAGCAATCATTACAAGTAAAAAAGTTATAAATATTTCATTTGAGTTTGACATATTATATGTATTGTTAGTTAAAATATCTATTATATACAAATATAACTTTCCAAAAAATAATGATAGTAAAACCACTATCCCTGCAACAATTATTGAATACTTCAATATCTTTTTTGAAACATTATTATAATTTATTAAATCGCTACTATACATATTTGATATAGGTGTGACAAGTGGTCTCATTACAAACATACATAGCATATAAATTATATTTGACGGAATAAATAATAAATTAAAAATTCCACTCACACTATCATTTAAATACAAATCAATAGAAAACTTTGAGACTGAATGTATAAAACCATCAAGCAGGGTAATTAAAAAAAATGGCAAAAGTTCTATCATCATTATTTTAATTTTTTTAAAATCAAATGAAAATTTATCATAATTTTTCAAAATACATACTTCAAAAAAAATCCCAGATATTAATTTTGATAAAACCGAAAAAATTGAACTTATAATTATATTTTTAGTAATACAAATTAAAATTATAAAAACCAAAATAAAAATTAAAGTTCTAAAAAATAATCCTATTCCTGCCTTATACAACTCTCCCCTTCTCTGAAACTCCCCCTCGTATACATCAAAAAAACCTTCAAAGACTCCTGAAAAAATTATGATTAATAAAAAAATGCTTTTATCGAAACTATATATATGTCTAAAATACATTACATAAATATATGTAATACCAAATATTATCGATATAAAAGTAGTTATTAATCTAACTCCCAAATAGTCAAAAAAACTATATTTATTTTTTACATCTATTGAATGATAACTTCTAATACCAAAATAAGAAATTATATATACTACATATGCAAGAGTTGAATAGCCAAAACTAAATAGTCCCCCAATCTCTCCACCAAGTATATTTATAACAAAAAAATTTAAAAATAAAGAAGTAGCAGAATATAAAAATGTTCCCACTGTATTCCATAAAAAATCTTTTTTTTCAATTTTTAAATTCCTATCTCTCATACTTCTTTTTTGATAATAGCCTCTAAAAATATAATTTTTCAAAATAAAATTTCTAAAATTATTGAATAGTAAAGGCTCCATAGGAAACCTTAGATAAATTATACACTTTTAAAAAATTCCCTTATGATTTTCTCTAATATTCATCAAATAGTATTCATAAGCCCCAATACAAGTTGCATACTGTGAATATTCTTCATCTACATATTTATATTCAACATTTGTAAATTTTGAGATTAGATTAAAATATTTTTTTACTACTTCATAATTTAAAAAACCACCAGTTAATATTACATCTATGTCATCTAAATTATTTCTTAACAAAAAATTTTTTTTGACTAAACTAAGTTGCAACCCAATATTTTGTGTTATCATATTGATAAAACCTGCAAGAATATCTTTTTTATCAATATTTTTATTGTTTTTTGCAAAATTTGCCGCTGTTATATCAAGAGATAAATTTGCTATTTTATTTTTACTTATATCAGAAATCAATAAATCCACATTTTTAAAATTCCCACTATCTGCCATATCAAAAATTCCATTTATCTCTGTATCTATAACAAAATTTTTTGCTAACCCCAAAAAAGTTCCACCACCAAGACCTGTTCCACCAAGATATTCATAAGTTGCTAAATCTCCATACACAAAGCTTGTTCCTGTTCCAATATTTGCAACAATTCCTTTATCAACTTTTCCAAGCACAACTCCACCTATACTTATTGCTTCAAATTCATCCACCCTTATCACTTTTATATTTGTTTCATCTAAACTCCCTTTTTTATGAGTGATATATCTAAATCCTTTTTTTGTGTCAATGCTTTCGTCTTTCTCAAAAAATTCAAAACTCCCTGCCCCTGTCGCAACAATTACTTCCAAATCTCTAATGCTAATGTTTTTATTTATAAAATCAAATAACTCATTCTCTATATTATCATTTTTAAGAAATATGTTTTTATTTTTTATACTAATAATATCATTGTTTACTTCCATCAGTAAAGTTTTTACATTAGTACTACCAAAATCTACTGAACATATAAAACTTGACATCTATTCCTCCAAAAAATATTTGTCATAAATTTCATAAAATTTTTGCACCCTACACCCTACACCAAGTGATAAATCAATGCTACTCCAATAATTTGCATTTGACCTTACACTATTTTTTTCTTGAAACACTACAAACTGTTGGTTAAATTCTTTATTTTTTAAATCCTTTAAAATCTCTTGTTTTCTAAGAAGTGTTTCTTTCTCCATATAGTCATTTGTGCATTTAAATAGATAATACTTATTTTGATAAGTCAACACATCACTCACATCACCTGTCGCGAGATAAAAAACTTCTGGGAAAATACTTGACATCTTATCTCCTCTTTTGATTATCATATTTATATTTGTATCTTCACTATTACTACTTGCATAATAAGCAAAAGAAGAACCTCTAAGCTTCAATAATTCTTTTATCTCCCTTGCTCTCTCTTCTGATGACAAAATCATATATTCAACACTTACAACTTTTGACTCTGAAATACTTAGTTCCACATCAGAATTTCTTGTCATCGAATCTATTGCAAGATTTGCAAGCCTATATATACCATATAGATTTTTTATATCTTCTAAACTACACTCTATATATTCCAAATCCATTTCAGTCAAGCTTTGATAATAATCATTTGCTGCATTATTTATCCACTCTCTATCTCTTGTGGATAATGTTATATTGAAAGAATCTGCAAATAATTTAAGAGTCATTAACTTTTCCACATAAGCTTTCACACATCCAACTATATAGTCTTTAAAATTCGAATCTCCTGATCCACTTTTTATCTTCCACACATCTGAACCAAAATTACTTTCAAATTTATTTTTTTCCTCTGCCACCAAAATCATTGACATACCTCTTGAAAATTCTGGGACTAAAACATAATTTGTGTCAGATATTTTTACACCAGAACACGAAGTAGTCAAAATAACAATTAAAACTAATAATATTAATTTTTTAAAAAATGTTTTTTTCATCAATATAAAAACCTTATAGCAATTATTGAAACTACCACCCCAACTATTGCACCTACTAAAACTTGGAAAGGAGTATGCCCTATATATTCTTTTAATCTCTTTTCAAAATCTAAATCATCAAAAATACTAGTATCAAACATAATTTGATTTAAAATCTGTGCCTGTTTTCCTGTCTCTTGTCTAACACCTACTGCATCATGAATTACTATTATTGCAAAAATAACTACTATTGCAAACTGCACAGTATTAAGCCCACAGTCATATCCAACTGCTATCACAAGGGACACCACAGTTGATGTATGTGATGATGGCATACCACCAGAACCTAGAAGTCTACTTACACTCAATTTTTTATTTATAATTAATTCAATTATGACTTTAAGTATACCAGCAGTGACCCACCCAAGCCCTGCGATTATCAAAACTTTATTTTCTAAAATCATAGCAAAACTATTCATATTTTTTCTCCTTAATAGCCATATCCTTTAATTCTTTTGCATTTGCCAAAACTGTATCTGTTAAATTTTCATTTGAACCTATAAGTCTACCTATCTCTTTTATCATTCCATCCATATCCAAATCTGTGATACTCGTTATTGTTCTATCATTTTCTACAGTTTTCTTTATGACAAAATGGTTGTCAGCCATAGCAGCTATTTGTGGCAAATGTGTTATACAGATTACTTGATGATTTTTTGATATCTTATTTAATTTTGTCGCAACCTTTCCTGCTGTTATACCACTGATTCCAGCATCTATCTCATCAAATATTAGAGAACTTGTATTAAAGCTATTTGATAGAATTGTTTTTATTGATAACATTATTCTTGAAAGTTCCCCACCTGATGCAACATCTGATAAATTTCTCATTTTTTCTCCTGTATTTAGTGAAATATTAAAACTCACATCGTCAAAACCATCAAGTGTAGGATTTTCTTTTTTATCAAAAGAAATATTAAATCGCACATCTAAAAAACCTAACTCTACCAATTCATTTATCAATTCTTTTTCAAAATTTATTGCTTTCTCTTTTCTTAGGCTGCTTAATTTTTCACACTCAATGTTTAATTTTTCTTTTATCTCATTTATCTTATTTAAAACATTTTCTTTTTCTGTCTCATAATTTGTAAGGATAGTTAGTCGCTCTTTTTTTTCTTTTAAACTATTAATTGCTTTTTCTATTGAATTATTATATTTTTGCAAAATATTTCTTATTAGATTTAATCTCTTTGTCACTATATCAAGTCTCTCTTCATCTACATCATATTTACTTATTGTTCTATCTATCTCTTTTAAATTATCATCAACTATTGACTCTGCATCAAAAAGTGAATCAAGTATCTTTTTTAAACTCTCATCATATTTATTCGCAGATTTTATCTCCGATATTGCACTGCTTAAATTTGCATTTTCTAAAATCTCTTGTGTCTTGTATAAATTTTCTTTTATATTTTTTGCATTTGATAAAATCTTAAATTCTTTTTCCAATTCTTCTTCTTCATCTGGTTTAATATTTGCATTTTCCAATTCTTCTATTTCATAACTAAGTAAATCTATTTCCCTTAGTCTCATATTTTCATCCATATTAAAACTTTCATATTTTTTTGTCGTATTTTTTAAATCATTATAAAAAACCTCAATATTTTTTTTATACTTTTCTACGGCTCTACCTATATACTCATCTAAAAACTCTATATGTTTTGCATTTTTTCTCAAATCGTCACTATCATGTTGGCCATATATATCTATAAGGAGTTCTGTGACTTCTTTTATTTTATTTAGGGTGCAAGGAACATCGTTTATTTTTGCAATATTTTTATCTTTTGTTATTTTTCTATATATGACAATTTTTCCATCTTCATCAATTGAAATATCCATTTGTTTTAATTTTTCCAAAGTGCTTTCATTTTTTTCAGAAAAAACAATTGACACAATGGTGTCTTCATCTTCATTTCGCATAAGTTCCCTACTTGCTCTCTTTCCAAGTGCAAGATTAATAGAACCTATTAAAATAGATTTTCCACTACCTGTCTCCCCTGTCAATATATTTAGATTATTTCTAAATTCTATGTTTGCCTCTTTTATGAGTGCAAAATTTTTTACACTTAATTCATCAATCATTTAAGCCTCTACAATATTTTTATTCTCGTTATCAAATTTTTATAAAAACTATTTTCAGAAAATGTAATAAACGATACTACTTCTTTTGCCTTCTCTATATGTATTTTATCTCCTTTTTTTAACTCTATATCATTTCTACCATCAACCTTAACTATTTGTTTATCACTCATCATCTCTATTAAGATTTCTTTTTTATCATCTATAATGATACTCCTATTATTAAAAGCATGAGGACAAATAGGGGTTATCAATATGCAGTTTACAGTAGAACTAACTATTGGGCCACCTGCCGAAAAAGAGTAGCCTGTAGAACCAGTAGGACTCGAAATTATAAGACCATCTGCATGATACATATTAAATAGTTTATCATAATCACTAAAATATAAATTATACTTGCCAATGACTCCAACCTCTCCACTCCTTATAGTGAACTCATTTAATGCTATCTCATTAAAATTTTTTTTATTGTCATAGTGAATATCACATCTTAGCATTGACCTTTTAATTATATAATAATCCTCTTTTAAAATCTTTTCAAATAAAAAATCTATCTCATCTATATTAAATAAGCTTGATAAAAAACCTATATGTCCTATATTTACACCAACTATTGGTATTTTGTATTTTATAGCGAGTTTAGCACATCTTATAATAGTGCCGTCCCCACCACAAGCAATTATAACCTTTATATCACTTCCTATAAAATTTTTTTTTCCTATATTATCTATTTCAATCAAATCAAAAATATCAATATCTATTTTATACTTTTTTGAAACGGATAACAACTTTTCTTTTGTTTTTATTTTTAATTTATTATTATTATCAATCACACATAAAAATTTCATTATCTATCTCCCAACTCTTTATCTGCCAAATCTACTATTTCTCTTACTCTATTATCTATATCTATGCTATTTGTTACTCCTTTTTCTATATATAATAAATACTCTATGTTTCCTTTTGCACCTTTTATCGGTGAATATTCCAATCCAAGTATACTATAATTTAACTCTTTACACAAATTTATTATTTTTTTTATTACTTCTATATGTAAATTTTTATCTCTTATTACCCCATTTCCTACATTTTCTCTACCAACTTCAAACTGTGGCTTAATTAATAAAACTGCCTTTGCTGTATCATTAATAATACTGTCAACTGCCCCTATTAGTTTTGCTATAGAAATAAAACTAACATCCATAGTCATAAAACTTATATCATCATTGATTATTTCTCTATTTAAATATCTTGCATTTAAGTTTTCGTATAACTCCACTCTCTCATCAAGTCTAAGTTTATATGCAAGCTGGTTCGTGCCACAATCTACTGCATATACTTTTTTTGCACCATTTTGAAGCATACAGTCTGTGAAACCGCCAGTTGAAGAACCTATATCTATACAAATCTTGTTTTTTAAATCAATATCAAAGTTTTTAATTGCTTTTTCCAATTTAAACCCTGCCCTACTCACATATGGAATATCTTTTCCTCTAAATTCGATGACTGAATCTCTATGTATTAAGCTACCTGCTTTATCTTCTTTTTGATTATTTACATATATGAGACCTTCCATTATAGCAATTTTTGCTCTCTCTCTACTATCAAAAAAGCCTCTCTCAACCAAAAGCAAATCAAGCCTTTCTTTTTTTTTATTTTTATCTATCATTTATCTCTATCCATTATAAAGTTTATAAAAAATTTATAAAAATTTAATTTATATTTATTTACACTTTTCAAATTATCTATATTAATATTTATATTCTCTTTTATTTTTTTAATTTTATCTCTTGTTTTTTCTGTCCCAAGTTTTTTAGCAAGTGTAAGTTTATGATTATTTGCATCAGAATTTGTTTTTTTGCCGATTATTTTTTCATCTCCAACTATTTCAAGTAAGTCATCAATTAACTGATATGAAAAACCTACATCTGTTGCAATTTTTTTTATTAAATCAACATTTTCTTTATCATCATTTTTTGAAAATATTATACCAATCAAAAATGCAGCCAAAATCAACTTACCAGTTTTTTTATCATACATATATTTTAAAGAATCAATATCTATATCTTTGCCTGTGTAATAAACATCAAGTAATTCTCCATATATCATTCCATTATATCCAGTAAAATCACTCAACATAAAATTTGCTCTATCAATTTTATTCATTAATTCAAAAAAATATTCTCTATTTATATTTTTATTAATTGCAATATTATTTTTAATATAGTTTATATTATTAAAAGCCTCTGCAAGTAATGCATCCCCTGCAAGTATCCCAAAACTCTCTCCATACTTTTTCCATGTGCTCTCTTTTCCTCTTCTAATCTCATCATTATCAATCGCTGGCAAATCATCATGTATCAAACTAAATGTATGTATCATTTCTATTGATAACATAAAATGTTCTATCACTTGTATATCAAAAAAATCAAATATATAACTATTTAAAAATATAAAAATTGGTCTTAATTTTTTACTTGAAGTAATGACTGAATATTCTATTATTTTATATAAAAACTCATTTTTTTCATTTTTATCACTGAATTTCAAAAAAAACAATTTATTAAAATAATCTAAAAATAATTTAAAAAATGACTCTAAAATCTCTGTTTTCTTTTTATCATTAGTAGTATCTATAAAATATTTTATATTTTCATCTAAATAATTAACAACTCTATCTCTTTCAATAATTTCACAATCAAAATATGTATATTTAAATATATTTAAATCTTCATTTGAGTTTTTTTCATTACTCAATTCCATTATCTATAACCTCTAATTTTTTTTCTACTCTATCAATTATCTTTTTTGCATCTTTTACGAGTTTTGCTCCCATCTCATAATACTTAATGCTATCTTCAAGCCCACACTTATCACTTTCAAGTTTTTTTATTAACTCATCTAATTTTTTAAAAGTTTCCTCAATATTACCTTTTTCAATATTTTTAGTTTTTAGATTTCTCATAACCTTACTCCTTTTTCATCAATGATTCTTATTATAGTTAAATGGGCTCGTGATGCTTCGCCCCTACGATTAACTCTACTTTCTTGCTTCGGGCTCGTTTAGGGCTCCCACTGGTTCGCCCCTACGGCCCCTACGGTTAACTCTACTATCTTGCTATAGGCTCGTGATGCTTCGCCCCTACATTTTTGGGTTCGTCCCTACGACTAACTCTACCATCTTGCTTCGGGCTCGCGGTCTCCTACGAAACCTACAATATTACTTCGCAGCTATATTCTTTTTCTTTATTTTATCAACAATACTTGTCGCTACTCCATCTTTAAAAATTAATTTTAGTTTATCACCTTTTTTTATTTTCTTTACTGTTGACACATAATCGTTATTATGAGTTACATATGCCATCCCATTTTTTAAATTATTTAATGGATTAGAATATTTTATTTTGTTTGACAACATTTCTAACACATTTTTTGTATTTTCAAATTTTCTAAAAAATAAATTTCTTATTTTTTCATTTTTAAATAAAAGTGTAGATTTTTTTTCTCTAATTTTTGAAAGTGGGGAAAATCCATTTAATTGTTGTTCATATATGTCTATTTGCTCATTATAGTTTTCAATTTTTCCATTCACTATATCTTTCATATCTAAAATATACTCATCATATGTATTCATCAATTCTTTATAGTCAAATGTTGCAATATTTCCTGCGGCTGTTGGTGTCGCTACACGGATATCTGCAACCATATCCGCAATGGTTATATCTATTTCATGCCCTACTGCTGATATTATAGGAGTTTTTGCATTAAATATAGCATAAGCAACTTCCACTGCATTAAAACAATTCAAATCATCTTTTGAGCCGCCACCTCTACCAACAATTATAACATCAAGCCCCATAGCATCCAAAGTTTTTATTCCTTGAACTATGCTGTCCTTTGACTTATCTCCTTGCACAATAGCAGGATATAAAACTGCTCTCACATAAGGGTTTTTATCAAGCATAGTCTTCATTATATCTTTTATGGCTGCACCATTTTTTGCCGTGACTATACCTACATTATTTGCATATTTAGGAATTTCTTTTTTATACATAGGGTCAAACATCCCTCTTTCATACAACTCTCTCTTTAACTTTTCAAGTTCTTCATAAAATTTTCCAAGCCCTACATTTTCTAACTCATTTACATATATGGCATATCTCCCCTGTTTTTCATATACAGAGACTCTACCTTTTATTTTTACAGAAACTCCTTCTCTCAATATGTCTTGATTAAAATTTATTGTATTTGCAAAAATAATGCAAGCTACACTTGCATTATCATCCTTTAAACTAAAATAATAATTGCCGTAGGACAATTTTAAATTTGATATTTCACCTTCAACCAAAACATTTTTTAAAATATAATCATCATTAATTATATTTTTTATATAATTGTTTAATTCAGTTACTGTTAATGTTTTCATTACTTTTATATACAGTTCCCAATATGCCATTTATAAATTTGTCTGCTCTATCATCCATCCCATACACCTTTGCAAGAAGCACAGCTTCATTTATTGGTATATTTATATCTTTTATATTTTCATCAAAATACATTTCATAAACTGCTATCATAAGTATATACTTTTCACATCTTGGTATATGATTTATATTCCACCCTTTTAAATTTTTTGTAAGTATTTCTAATATTTCTTTTTCTCTTTCATAAAAATTTTTCAAAAATATTTTAATTCTATTGTATAGGGAATCCATACATACTTCTTTTAAATTCTTTTTATCTTTTTCTTTTATAGAATAATTTAGATGCCCATCTTTTTTATAAACATCAAAATATTTGATTGACAAATCACCTGTATACTCATTTTTGTATTCTTTATCTTCATATGGTAAATTTATAAAATATTTATCAAGCAATTCATCCAAATTATAATCATTATAAAAAGAGAGCATAACCAAAATTTTTAGTTTATGGTCTCTTATCTCTCTTTCTTGCATTATTCACTCACTTTTACATCATCAACTTTTATGTCTATAGAGCTTACTTCAATGTCAAGCATAGATTCAAGGGATTCGAGTATTTTTTCTTGTATTAAAGTGCAAGTTGATTGTATGTCATACCCTTGTTTTATTACAACACCAAGTTTTATCTCTATGCCATTTTCAGTTTTTTCTATTGAAATTCCCTTTTTTAGACTATTAGTCTCCATAAATGGCAGTATAGATTTTGTCATCCCACCAGATAAATGGGAAACTCCTTCAACAGAAGTAGCACTTATACCTGCTATCACTGCCATACAATCATCAGCTATTTGGACATTGCTTACCATACCATTATCTATCATACGAAACTCCTTTTCTTTTAAGCTATTTATATAATACTACAAAAATTTTAATCTATAAGCCAATCTATTATTTTTTCTTTTTCTCACTACCACCAAAATCATTTATGAGTTTTTCACAATTTGTAAAATCAATACTCATAATTTCCCCTTTCGTTTGTTCTTAATAGTTTATCATATTTTATATATTTTGTTAATATTTTACACAAAGAAAAATAATGGTAAATAGCTAAATACTATATTAATTATTTGTTTTCATAAAAACATAGGTCTTTATACATCCATTATTATTGGTATAATTAGTGGCTCTCTTTTTATCGTTCTCCACAAATAATTACTAACTGCAGAAATAATTTCTGTTTTTATTTTTTTCCAATCATTTTCACCATTATGTCTAAGTTCATTCAAAACATTTTTTACCACATCTTTAACCCCATTTATCAAATCAGTAGATTCCTTCATAAATATAAATCCCTTTGATATGACATCTGGACCTGATACCAAATCAGATGAACGATGAGAAAGTGCCATAGCAATTATCAAAATTCCACTATTTGCGAGATTTTGCCTATCTTTTAATACAATATTTCCTACATCTCCCACACCAAGTCCGTCTACATATATACCTCCTGCTTGGACTTTTGATATAATTTTTGCAGAAGCATTGCTAAGTTCAAGCACATCCCCTTGTTCTATCACAAGACAATTTTCATGTTTAACCCCCACAGACTCAGCAAGATTTGCAGCCTCCAATCTATGCCTATACTCACCATGTATTGGTATTGCATATTTAGGGGAAATTAAAGTGTATATCAATTTTATCTCTTCTGCACATGCATGTCCTGACACATGAGTATCTTGGAAAATTACTTTTGCATGTCTCCTTGATACTTCATTTATTATTTTTGCCACTGATTTTTCATTACCTGGTATTGGCGATGATGAAAGTATCACAACATCACCAGCCTGTATATTTAATTTCTTGTGTGTTCCATTTGCCATCCTTGATAATGCAGCCATCGATTCACCTTGTGAGCCAGTCGTTATTATAACCGTTTTTTCAAGTGGATAGTTTTTTAGCATATCTGTATCAATCAAAATTCCCTTTTCTATATTTATATAACCAAGCTCTGTTGCTATATTGATTATGTTTAACATACTTCTACCCTCTATTGCAACTTTCCTACCATATTTAGCTGCCGTTGCAATTACCTGCCTAACTCTATCAACATTTGAAGCAAAAGTTGCAACTATGATTCTATCTTTGTAGTGTTCATTAAAAATTGCATCAAAGGTTTTACCAACCACTCTTTCACTCATAGTAAATCCTGGCTTTGTAGCATTGGTAGAATCAGAAAGCAATGCCAAAACTCCCATCCTACCTATCTCAGCAAAATGCTTTAAATCTATAGCATCACCAAATACGGGTGTGTAGTCAACTTTAAAATCTCCTGTATGCATAATTATTCCTGCGGGGGTATAAATGGCGAGAGCACAAGAATCAACAATGCTATGATTTGTTTTTACAAACTCTACATACATCGTTCCAAATTTTACGATATCTCCAAAATCAACCTTATTTAACTCAACATTTGTGAGCTTATGTTCTTTTAATTTCCCTTCAATGAGCGCAATAGTTAATTTTGTACCATATATTGGAACATTTAGTTCTTTCATTATATAAGGTATTGCACCTATGTGGTCTTCATGTCCGTGTGTTAACACAAGTCCTTTTACTTTTTCTCTATGTTGTTTTAAGTATGTAACATCTGGTATAACCAAATCTATTCCAAGTAAATCTTCATTTGGAAAAGACAAACCACAATCAATTATCACTATATCTTTTTCATTTTCCAAAATAGTTATATTCATACCTATTTCTTCAAGTCCACCAAGTGAAATAATCTTGATTTTTTCAGTTGGGTCAGCCTGAAAACCTGACAAAAAGTTTCTATTTTGCATATTGTATTTATCTTTTAATTCATTTTTATTTTGATGTGTTTTTTTGAAAACTGAAGTTGTATCAGCTCTCAAATTACTTTCTTCATATTTTTTTGCTTCATCAAAAACTGTATTTTGCTTATGACTATTTTTAACCCCTTTACCTATCTTATCATTTAGCTTTCTACTGCTTTTAACATCTCGCATCACTCTTTCTACTCTCCCAGTTTTTTTAACTTCTTTTACTTCCTTTTCACTATTATTACTCAAATTAAGCATATTATTATTAAAAAACTCATCTATCGATACTTTTTTTGATATGCTTGGGTTTGTATTCATATTATTTTTTTCAGGTATCATTTTTTATATCTCCCTTTTATAAATATTTTTTATTTATTTTTTTACATAAACACCATACAAATTATGCTATTTACTATTTTTCAACAAGGTTCGCACCTATAATTAACACTACTATCTTACTATGGGCTCGCGATGCTTCGCCCCTACGATTAACTCTACTATCTTACTACGGGCTCGCGATGCTTCGCCCCTACAGACAACTCTGCTGTCTTACTACGGGCTCGTTTAGGGCTCCCACTGGTTCGCCCCTACGGTCCCTACGATTAACTCTACTTTCTTGCTTATGAGCTCAAGGGACTTCCTATCGGTAGACAAGCCACCCTACGACAACATCCTGTAATATATATTATACTAATTCAATGTCATCTCTAATTAAAATCTTTTTAAAAACATCTGCCACTTTTTCATACTCACTATCATCATCAACTATTTCATACTCTGCTATTCCATTAGCATCCATCTTTACTTCTCTCAAAATAAAACAATCCTCTTCAATGTCTTCTAAAAAATCACTTGCTACATCTTTTGAATTATCCCCAGTTTTTTCCACCACAAGCACATAATTTACACCATCAAGAATAGTTTGTTCTATCACTTCTACTACAATATCACCACTATCCCCTTTTAAAACTATTTCACTGCTTATCATTTTATTTATAAAAAACTATAATCTATAATTTTTTATCTAACCTCCTTTTTTTATATTATTATTTATTTTTATAATTTTCTAAAATTAAACTCGCTGCTATCTGATCTATATATTTTTTTTGCTCTTCTTTTTTAAGCCCCTTATATGCAATTATTTCTTTCGCATCAAGTGTTGTCCATCTCTCATCTTCAAACAAAACTATTATATTTTCACTTATTCTATTTTTTAATTTTTCACAAAACTCTTTTGTCTCACATACTCTTTTACTCTCACTGCCATCTGCATTTAAAGGCAAACCTATCACTATCTTTTCTATATTATTCTCATTTATAATTTTTTCTATTTCAACCAAACTTTTTCTCAAAACATTTTTTCTTTTCCTAAAAATCGTCTTTACTGGATATATGAAATCAATTTGTGTATCAAAAATTGCAAGTCCTATACTCATATCCCCATAATCTATCCCAAGAATTTTCATTTATTTGTCTCCACCATCACTTCGTAATAATAATGTTAATAAATATTATTTTATGACTCCCAAGGGTTCATTCCCTACTTTATAAAATTTTGCCACTACTTTTCTAAAATTAGCATTATTTTAACATTACACTTTTATTTTAAAAATCATAAAATCTTATAGACTACATAAAAAGATTTAACTAAAAAGCAATCTTTTTAGAAAGTTCATTAATTATTTATCTTTACATTTTTTCATTTCCATCACTCACAATAAAAAATATCTTTTCTAACGAAAAGCAGTAAAACAAAAGTTTCACGAATCAAATTATTCAAATTTATCTTTTAAATATGAAGAAACTAATTCTTCAAGTATTTCATCTCTTTCAACCTTACTTATCAATGTTCTCGCATTTTTATAGCTTGTAATATATATAGGATCACCACTTAAGATATACTCAGTGATTTGATTAACTGGATTATGTCCTTTTTCTTTTAATATACTATAAACTTGTGCTAATATTTCTTTTACATCTAAAGTTTCATTAGCACAAGAATTTAAATTTATAATTTGTGTTTCATCAAAATTTTTATTTTGTTCCATATGTTTTATTTTACATAATAAATTAAATTTTTGCAAGTAAATAATTATTTTTTATTTCATATATAATACAATTAATTATACTTCCAATTTTTATATAAAAGTTAGAATTATTACAAAAAGCTTTCACTTTGTAATACTCTCTAGTATATCCTACAAAACAATATAAATCATTATTTACACTTTCTATTTCCTCCACAAGTATTTCTACATTTTTTCCTATCTTGCCTCTATTATATTCATCAGTAATTTCTTGCAATTCTCTTATCATCAAATTAGACCTTTCATCTTTTAAAGTATCAGAAAGCTGTTCCATTTTCTCTGCTTTTGTTCCTTTCCTTATCGAATACTTAAAAACATTGGGATTATAAAATCTGATTAATTTTGCAAAATTCAAACTTTCAAAAAATTCTTCACAAGTTTCAGTTGGGAACCCAACTATTATATCAGTTGTTATAGTAGAATCTAAAAATTCTTTCCTTATACAATTCACTATATCAAAAAATTCACTAGTAGTATATTTTCTATTCATTTTTTTTAAAATATTATCACTTCCTGACTGCAGTGACAAATGGAAAGTAGGACAAAATTTTTCATACAAATTTTTATCCAATTTTATTTCTCGCAAAAACAAATCATTTATTATTCTTGGTTCAAGTGAGCCAAGTCTTATTCTTTTGATTTCTCTTATCTCTGCTATTCTTTTCATTAACTCAATCAATTTATTTCTAACTAAATCTCTACCATCTTCACTCTCATAAGATTTATTATAAAAATCTAAATAATATGAACTAATATGTATCCCTGTCAAAATTACTTCAACTGTTCCAGTTTTTACTCTACCTTGTATATCTTTTACTACTTCACTAATTTCCCTTGATTTAATCTTACCTCTTAGATATGGTATTATACAATAAGAACAAAATTGATTACAACCATCTTCTATTTTAATAGATGTCCTAACTCTTTCAACATCATTTTTTTCTTTATTATAAATATTATTGGTATGGCTTTCGTTTATAATATTTTTCTTTTCTACATCATTTAAATTTTTATCATTATTTATTTTTTTAAAATAATCAATCACTATGTTGTATGTCTTGTCCTTGTCTTTATTTGTAATCAATAAATCAATACTTATATCGTTTTTGCTTAACTCATTTTTATTTGCATCAACCGAGCAACCAATAGCAACTACTACTGCATTTTTATTCATTTTTTTTGCTCTATGTAGCATTTGCCTTGACTTTTTATCTGCTATACTTGTGACAGAACAAGTATTAACAACATATATGTCTGCAACTTCATCAAATAAAACTTCCAAAAAACCATTTTCAAAAAAATCATTTTTAATTTTTTCAAGTTCATATAGATTTACTTTGCACCCAAGATTTTTATATGCGATTTTTTTATTTGAAAATTTATTATCCACTATTTAACTCTTTGCATTGTCCTAAAATTTATCACTTGAACTAAAATTATTGATATAGTCATTAAAATTGCTCCAAATATCTGCAATAAATTTAAACTTTGATTAAGTATAAAAAAACCAAAAATTGCTGCAAACATCCCTTCAAAACTCATAATAAGTGTAGCAATTATTGGATCACAATGTTTTTCCCCTATTATTTGAAAAGTATATGCTACCCCTATGACCAAGATGCCAGAAAATAAAATTGCAAATCTTGCAAGTATAATTTTTTCAACCGTCAAATCCTCAAATAAAAATACCAATATAAAATTTAATATCATAACTTCTACAAATCTAAAAAAAGAAAATTTTAATTCATCTATTCCAGATACATTTTTTGATATCATTATTATGTCAATAGAAAATCCAATAGTTGATAAAAAGCATATAAAATCTCCTACATTTATTGATATATTATCATCAAGATTTAACATAGCAATACCAATAAGTGCTGTCCCTATAAAAAACCACATAAGTTTAGTAATCTTCTTTTTAAAAAACATAAGTGAAATTATAGGAACAAGTATCACAGTCAATGCAGATATAAACCCAGCTTTTGCTGCTGTAGTCTGCATAATGCCAATTTGCTGCAAAGTCATTCCAGTAAACAAAAAAAATCCACAAAAAAAAGATACCTTTATTGTTTTTTGTATATTTTCATCTTTTCTAAAAAAACAAATTTTTTTAAACCTTTTTAAATTATCACAAATTATCATCATAAATATTGCGACAATTCCTACAAAACATCTAATTGCTGTAAAAGAAAAACTACCCAAATGCACACCACCAAGATATTGTGCCACAAACCCTGCACCCCATATTATGGCAGTGATAGTTAGCATTACTATCCCTTTTATATTTGTATTATGATTATCCATTTAAAACTCCATATGAATTATTACTGATATCTTTTTTTTCATTTTTCTATTAATGTTAATATCTAATGATATAATAAAACCTATAAAAAGTCTAACAATTTATCTAAGGTTTACTATCTTGAAAAGGGCTCGCGTGCTTCGCCCCTACAACTTTCACTGCTATATTGCAAACGGGCTCCCAGTGGTTCGCCCCTACGGCCCCTACGGTTAACTCTACTATCTTGCTTCGGGCTCGCGATGCTTCGCCCCTACATTTTTTTATCTCTACTCTATGTCTATAAAACCATAAGTTCCAAAATAATAATCATTTATGGCAGTTATATAATTATACTTACTTGTTTTTACTTCCATTTCAGTTGCAAGATTTTGAATTAATAAACCCAAATGCTCGCTCTCACTAAGCAAATCATTTTCTTTTTTATTTTCTGTAGCTATTTGATTTAGATTTAATATCTCTCTCTGCAACCCACTACTTTTATATCTTAATTTCATTGCAGTTAGCTCTTTATACTTTAATTCAAGACCTGAAATTATTTTTTGTTTCGTTGCTTCAAGATATCTTGTATATGTAAACTTACTTGTAGACTCTGGTAGTCTCTTTTTATTTTCTCCTTTTTTCCTAATGTCATCATAGCTCGTATGACTATAATATGCCATCTCTTTATCAGTATCAAAGTTTATGCCATTTACATAATTTTCATCTGGCTCTGGTTCTATGAATTTCAATTTATTTATATCCCTTAATGAATAACCAAGATTTATTGCTATCAATTCTTTTACATTTCGCATTGTAGTTCTCGTGGACTTTAAAGTATCTCTTGTATTCATAAAATTTAACCTATGCTTCTCGACTTCCTGTGTAGTCGCAAGCCCTAGATTCCTATTATTAATATACAGTTTATAAATTTTATCATATAAATCTACTTGTTTTACCAATATTTTTTCATAAAATTCAAGTTGCTTGTATGACAAAAAAGCAGAACTCATACTTTTTGACAACAAATTTCTAACTCTCACTATTTGTGAATTATTATTAACATTTTGCATTAACATAAGTGCCTTATTATATCCAGATACTGCACTATGCAGCTGCGTTGATGTTAAATCTATAGTTCCTATCCCTATTTGCACCTGAGAAATTCCTGTTTTTATTGCAACTACACTGCTATCAGTATCGGAAAGCCCAGATTGTTTCATTAAATTTAATTTCATATTTAATTCTTCATATTGAAGTTTTAATTTCTTTTTTTCTGATGGCAAATCACTCAAAGTATTCCTTAGAGCATCTACTGTCACTTCTCCACCACCTGCTATATATAGATTTGTCCTTATCGTATTTTCTGCCGAAGACACTGCATACTTATATGTAGGAGCAAAGTATTTAATCCTGAGTGGTATTGTTTCCAAATTTACATTATAATTATTCACTCTATTGTATTCATCCATATTTTCTGCTATCGATGGAGTTGGATTTAGTGGATTTACGAGCTCTATTTTTCTACCACTCCTTATAATGCCATTTGATACACTACTATCATCTTCTGCGATTGGCATATCAACTTCTGCCACATAGCCATCTTCAAGTAGTTTTTTTGATAATAAATTATAAGGATTTAACACACTGCAAATAACAGCAATTATAACTACAAAACTTAAAATTTTAAATCTACAATATTTCATTAGTTCCCTGCACTCGCTAACCCATTTATTGTTGCCAAATAATTTTGATATGCTATTGCCAAATCAAAATTTGCAATTGTCAAATTAAAATCTGCAATATTTTTATTATACCTTGCAGTCTCAAATTCTTTCTCACTAATACTTCCCATATTAAAACTATTTTCAGCAAGTTTAAATTCGTCTTTTACATAGTTTGTATTTATCAGTTCAGTATCATAAATGCTAAGTTGATCCCTTAAATCATTATATTTTTTTTCTACATCTGCTCTTATATAATTTTCAGCAGAAGACATATTTATTCTATTTTGATTTTTCATTTCAGTTGAACTTGCATTTTCGTATTGTCTCTTGTAAATTTCATACTGTATATTGTTATTGATTGCTTTAACTGTGTCCACTGCCACATTTATACTTTTTATAAAATCAGGGCTAACGAGATTTGGCTGCATAATTATTACTTCATCCGCAACAGATTTACCACAATTTATTAACAGATTTCTCCTTGCATTTTGTAGTTTAGAATTAGCACTTATCACATTTGCTTTTGCATCATTCACATTTTTTACAGCAAGCAAATATTCCACTCTTGTCGCATTTCCTACATCAAAATTATTTTTAACTGTTTCATACTTTCTATTTGCTTCTTTTAAATTTGCATTTACCTTTCCTTCTTCTACACCATATTTATAATAATTTATGAGTAAAGTTTTTGTTGCAAGCACTAGATTTTTTTCAAGCATATAATAATTTAAAAAATTCACTGTGCTATCTACTACATTTTTATCTGCATTTATTCTCATAGCATCAGCTTGAGCTCTATACATAGCAGCTTGTACCTCATTATCTGTGCTACTTGCAAGTGCATCCAAGCTATCATATGCATCCATATAATCATTATACACATCTGTACTTGTTTTGTTTGCTTCATATGAATTCCAATTATTTTGCACAGTTGGATTATACAAATTTATAATATCATCTATTTCATCAAAATATATCGTATTATCAGAAAGTCTACTCTTTTCTTCATTTGTCCTATTTTTATATAAATGGTCATATGCAGTAATATTTAATGGATATACCACCCCACTTATTGATAAACACATCACACATATAAAAATTATTATATTCCTTATCTTCATTTCATCTCCTCTATTGTTTATTCATTTCGCTGATTGCAACGCTACTCTCTCTTGCTAAATCTTCTATGCTTGCACCTTTTTTATGACTAAACAAACTATACAAAACAGGCAGTACAAAAAAAGCCATTAATGTCGAAATTATAAGTCCACCCAAATTGGCAACTCCAAGGCCTTGTAAGATTTCTCCATTTTTACCATATGCAAGAGACATCGGTATCATAGAAACTATAGTTGTAAGGGTTGTCATTAGTATAGGTCTCATTCTTATAGCACCTGCCTCTACAATTGCTTTATTTAATTCCATTCCATCATTCAAATATTGATTTACAGTATCTACATATAATATTCCATTATTAACAGCTGTTCCTACGAGCATCAAAAATCCAAGTAATGCTGTCATACTAAGTTTTAAATTTGCAAGCCATAGAGCAAAAAAAGCTCCAGTAAATGAAAATAATATTGTCCCCATAACCATAAGAGAATACCTAACACTCTCAAACTGTGATGCCATAACCACAAATACTAAAAATATCGCTACAGCTATTGCAACAAAAAGTGAGCCAAACTCCTCTTGTATCATTTCATCTATTGTACTTGCTGCTATATACACATCCTTATTCAAAAGAGGTTTTACTATGTTTTCCCTTATTTCTGTATTTGATTCTTTTGTGAAGTTATTGTTATAAATAGCAGTTATATTTGTTCTATATTTTTTATTATACTTTGTAATTCCTGCTGGCGAATCATAAATAGCAATATTTGCTATATCTTTTAATGTAGTCTTTACACCACTACTACTTACCAATTCTATTCCCTCTACTTCTTCTATTGTATCATATTCACCTTTTGGATATTCAATATTTACTGTCAATGTTTCCCCATCAACTCTCATATCGAATAGTTCCTTTCCAGAAAGTATACTATTTAATAAGCTTCCAACTTGTGCAGGTGTAAATCCTTCTGCTGCTGCAAGTATTGGGTCAATGGTCGCTCTTATAACTGGTGCAGCATTATCAAGTGAAGTTGTAATATTTGATACATCTTTTCTCTTTTCTAATTCTTTTACTATATTGTCGTTTACTTCTTTTAATTCACTATAATCATTTGATTCAAGATAAATATCAAATCTATTTCCAGATGGCATAACAAATGAGCTAGTAAATGATGTTGCATAAGAACTCACATCAACAGTGCAATTCGGTACATTTGATAACTCCTCTGCCCACTCTGTTACAAGTTTTTTTGTAGATTTTTGTCTATCCTCTTTTAAAAATGCTATAAGGGATTGTCCTGTTGTTCTTGTTCCCATAGACATACTTGATGCACTATTTGACAATACAAAATGCTCTACATCAGTTTGATTCTTTACAAAATTTTCAAAATCACTATAAATCTTATCTGCCTCTTGAAGTTTTAGTCCAGGCTTTGTCATTATATCTATTTTTATCATTCCCTCATCTGTGCTTGCCACTAGTTCTGTCTTGAATGTAGGTATTAATAAAAATCCAATAAGTAAAATAATTATACTGATAACACTTACTAACACTCTATGATTTAAAAACTTAGGAATAGTTCTCCTATACCAAGCTTGAACATGCACTACAAGTCCAGCAATAGGAGCTGTAGATTTTTTCTCAGGTTTCCAAAAGACATAAGTAAAAGGCACAATTGCAACAGATGATACAAACGATGCCAACATACAAAATACAATAGTAAAACCAAGTGGCTTAAAAAATTGTCCTGCCATACCTTGCATAAAACCAAGAGGGGCAAATACAACTACTGTAGTCATTGTAGAACCAAAAACTGAAAAACCGATAGTATTCGTTGCAGCAATTGCAGTTTTTATATAATTTTTTAAATCTCTTCCACCATACAATTCTTTTGATCTAAAACATTGTTCAAGCACACAAATAGAGTTATCGACCATCATTCCAACACCCAAAACAAGTGATGAAAGAGTTATTAAATTTAATGTGTATCCTGATATATACATTAAGACAAGAGCTGTAAGTATTGAAAACGGAATTGATGTTCCTATAATTACTGAGCCTTTAATATCACCAAGGAAAATATACAAAACAAACATTGATAAAATAATTGCTATAATCATAGTTTGAAATACATTAAATATTGAATTGTTTATATTATCTGCTTGGTCAGTTATAATAGTAACCATCAAGTTTTTATCATCTCTTGTCAAATTATTTAACACTCTTTTAACTTGTCTTGAAAGTGAAACACTGCTTGCACTTTGCACTTTATTTATAGATACAATCATACAATCTTCCAAATCATATCTACCAAATGTAGTAATATCTTTTTTAGTTACATATATATCTGCAAGGTCTTCTAAATACAATGTTCTCTTGTTTCCAGTTATTATAGGAATATTTTTCAACGAATCAACTGTATCATACTCAACCTTTGTAGACATCGATAAATCTTGGTCTGCAGAAGTCACAGTGCCTGCTGGATAGGTAAAATCTGCTGCACTTATTATTGTTGCAAGGGTAGTGATAGATAAGTTATATCTTGCAATCTGTTCTGGCTTTAATTCTATTTTTATATAACTCTCTCTCCCACCTGCAGTGTCAACACTTGCTACATCACTTACCTTTTCTAATTCTTTTACAAAAGTATTAGTTACATAATTATATATATCTTCTGTAGCTTTATTTCTAACAGCAAGTCTCATTGAAGGAACTGAATTCATATCCATTTCTATTATAGATGGTTCTCTCACATTATCATCAAAATCAACTTTAACTGCATCTATCATCTTTTTTAAATCATTATATGCTACATCCATATTTTGGTTATAATCATATTGAACCACAGCGATAGACATATTTTCTCTCGATACACAAGTTATATCTTTTGCACCTTGTAAATTATATGCTTTTTCTTCGATCTTTTTTGTAACATTAGTATCAACATCTTCTGGAGATGCACCAGGATACACTGTTGCGACCACATACATCGGCATACTTATCTGTGGTGTCAACTCGTACTTGAACTGAACGAGCGACATTATACCAAAAAATATAATACTACAAATTATAAGTATGCTTGTTATTGGCTTTGTTAGGACAAACTTTGTAACTATCATCTCTCACCTCTTACCTATCTTGACTCTCAAATAAATTTTTAATATTCACAGTATCTTTAATCTTGACTGTGACATTTTCTGCGAGATCACTGTGCCATGTCGCAACTATATTATCTCCTTCATTTACCCCTGATAAAACTTCTATTTTATCTATTGTATCAATTCCACTTTCAAAAAACTTTTTCATAATAATTCCATCACTATCTACCACATAAACAAAAGGTTTTGTATTTTCATAATAAACTATTTTTTTGGGAAGAATATAAGTATTATTGCTCTTTTCATATACAAAAGTAACTTTTGCCATAACTCCTGATGCAAAAGTATTCTCATCATCTATAACAGCTTTTATATTAAATAAACCAGTATTTGCACTTATTAATTTTGCCTTATCTGTCACCGTTCCTGTATAAATCTTTCCTTGTTTTTCAATTTTTACTGTGTCATATAAATTAATCCCATCAAGCACACTTTCAGTTACACCAAATTCTACTTGTTTTACATCTTTTGCAGTAATATAACAAAGCACAGTGCCAGAATTTATCGTTACATTTAATGTCATATCTGTATTCTCTATTACCCCATCGCCTGTTGCAACAGGTGTTGCAAACTCAACTTGAGTATCATATTTTAGTTTTGCTCCATCATATTGAGCTTTTATCTGTTCAAAACTTTGTTTTGATATATCCCCACTCTCGTAAAGTTTTTCCATTCTCTCATAATTTTTTCTTACTGCATCATACTCAATAAATGCAGCATCTATTTGCTTTGAATTGTCAATTTCACAAATCTTATCCCCTTTTTTAACTTCTTGGCCATTTGAAACATATATTTTTGTGATTTCTCCACCAACTTTATTTACTACATAAAAAGTATCACTTGGCATAATAGTTCCCATAACTGATCTCTCTTTTTCAATACTTCCTTTTTCTATATTAGTAACATTTACAACTGGCAAATTGACAACTGCCTCATCTTCCTTATATGTAATTTTTCTCACAATCATTAAAATTATACAAATACATACAAAAATAACACCTAATCTTAAAATAAGTCCTCTCGCAAAATTTTTTTTATCTTTTTTTTCTCCATCTTCCTTCATCATAATAGTATTTGTCAAATTTTCTTTTATCTTTTTTCCTTTTTTAACCATTTCGTTTACATTTAAATTTTTCATAACCCATCCTTTCAAATTATTTACTTTTTATACTTTTTTCTATTATTGATAATTTATATTCAAATTCTTTATTCAATACATTTTTATTAATATCCAAAACTATTCTAAAAACCGTTAAAGCAATCGTTGTTATAACCATATCTACAATTATAAAAAATTTTTCTTTATCTACATATTTTTTTATATCTACTTTTTGATAAATATAATCATAAAAATTTTTAAAATCATTATATAAAACATTACGATAAGAGTATATTAGATTATAATTAGAACTAACATTTTGCAAAAATAATAGCATATCTTTTTTTTTGATAAAACTAATCAACTCATCTTTTCCCTTTCTCACTGATTTGAAAAAATCTCCATTCTCTTCATCTAAAATTTGTATAAAACTTTTATTAATTTTTTCATAATAATTATTGAATAGAGTAAATATTGCATCATTTTTATCTTTGAAATATGTATAAAAAGTTCCTCTTGAGATTTCAGCTTCACTCGTTATATCACTAATTGATATACTATCTAACTCTTTTCCTTTTACTATTGTTTCTATTGAATCAAAAACTAATTGTTTCTTTTTTGGTTTTAATGTTGTAAATCTTTCGTATGGCATAGACACTCCTTTTACAAATTAACAACTGTCAATTTTTGTATATTATATCAAATTTTTTACTATTGTCAATAAAAAGATTAATGTTTATTAAATGTAAAAATAATTTCTAAACAAGATAAGTAATAGCTTACATTATCACAAAAAATATGTTATTTTTTAAACCATATATCATTAGAGATTGTCATAATCTGCAAAACAAAAGAGATAAGCTATTTAACTTATCTCTTTTACATATTAAAGATGAACTCTAATAAATTTAGTCTTTCTTTTCCTCAAATTGGCTTGCATCAGCACCACAAAGAGGACATTTTTCAGGAGCTGTATCTCCTTCATGCACATAACCACATATTTTACATACCCATTTCATATTAGTTGTCTCCTTTCACTTTAAACTTTGTATAATTATATCATTTAGAGCAATTTTTAGCAATATGTCCAGTAGTCCATAGATAGGTAGAAACCCCATCTTATTTCCTTTCATTTATACTAATTGCAAATTTATTTTTAATTTCATCTAAATTTTTATTAAAAATTTTTACTTGATCCTTATAGAAATTTTTAATTTCGTCTCTGGTCATTGTTTCAAATCTTTTAGAGTTTTCTATTCTAATCTTATGAATATCGTCAATTGTTAAATCATATGTTCCATCCGAGTATCTCACAATTACACCTCCATTTCTAATAATGTCATTGGATTTATAATTTCTATATCCTTAAGCCCTTTTAACTGTGTTATTTTTCTAACACCTTGTATTGTTTTTATATTTACTAAATGCTTAAAGTTCCAAGAAATAATAACATCGCACTCATTCAAAACAGCTACTGCTATATGCTGACAATCTTCGAAACTCTTTTCGTTTAAAATCCCTATATCAACAATTTCATCTACTAAATCAAATACATCATCAGTTATTTCTAAATTAGTATATTGTATTTCACTTAATTTTTGATTGCAAAATATCAATTTTCCTTTATTACATTTATTAATTTCAGCAACTGTTATATCTGATAAGTAAATATTATAAACATTAATTTAATACCTTACTCAAAACTTCAAGATTTTTTTTCATATAACTCAAATAACTCTCTCCTTTTTTTATATCATCAGCAGAAACTGCTTGAAGTGAAAACATTGTCTCTATCTCAGCACTTTTTCCTTTGCTATTTAAAATTATTGCCTCAGCAATTTTTTTATCGCTTCCATCTATTGTCATAACATATTTTAAATTTTCTTCATCCAATTTGTCTGCCAAAAATCTTATTGTATTAAAGCTTGCCTCTGTCTCAGCAGAGCAACCCTTAAATGCTGCATAATATTTCAAACCATAATCATCAACCAAATATCTAAATGGAAATCTATCGCCAAATAAGATCACCCTTGTATTTGCAGTAGCTGTGATTCTTGCAAAATCATCATCTAAAAAATTAAGTTCTCTTAAATAGTTATCAAGATTTTTTCTATATATGTCTTCCCCACTTTTATCAAGCATTGATATTGCATTGCACAATTCATTACAAATTGTTTTTGCATTTATAACGGATAGCCACACATGTTCATCATATTCTATTTCTTCTTCAACACCGTCTCCTTTTTCTTCCTCTTCTTCCATTCCTTCTATTAACTCTTCTTCTTTTATCCTACTTCCAAGTATTTCCATCAAATTAATAGTTTTTAAATTTGAATTTTCTGTCTGCTCCAAAACTCTCTCAACCCAAGCATCTGACTCTCCACCAACATATACAAATAAATCTGCTTCATTTATATCCAGCATATCTTTCATAGTTGGTTGGTAATTATGTAAATCCACACCACTATCAAGAAGTATTGACACATCAAATTTTTCACTATTTTCGCCTATTATCTCTCTCACAAAATCATATTCTGGAAAAATCGTTGTGACAATTTTGATTTTTTCATCAGCAGTATCGCCATTTACTATACCATTTGTTTCATTTACAACATCTTTTTTGCCACAAGAAAAAATCAACAAACATAAAACAAATAAACTTACTAAACTAAATCCTTTTTTCATAACAAATATTCTCCTTTTTTAGCCCTGTTGATAGGTAAAATGAAGAAAAATCTCTTCACAAGGGTTGATTATACAATTTTAGGAGCAAACTGTCAATTTTTAATAGGTCTAAACAACAATATTAAAACAACTATTGCCATTAACATTGATATAACTGTCCATATACCAAATACCCCAGCTGTCAAAAACATTCCTATATTATATAAGACCATTGCAATAAAGTAGCCTACACACATTTGAAAAATAAAAGTTATAAAGCCCCATTTTGCACTGCCTTGTTCTCTAAAAGCAGCAGCAATTGCTGCAAGACAAGGTGCATTAAATACATTAAATAGCATAAAACTAAGTCCTGCCAAACTATTTCCACCAAACAAATTGTTTATAGCATACACTATATCATCTTCACTTTCTGTCGCAGCATTTGCAAGCATCCCAAGTGTAGCAGTCGCTTGTTCTTTTGCAATCTCAGCAGAAATAGATGCAACTGCTCCTTGCCAATTCCCAAATCCAAGTGGAGCAAATATAACTGCAATAAAATCTCCTATAACCTTCAAAATACTTTCATTTAAGTCTACCATCTCAAATCTAAAATTAAAATTCATCAAAAACCACAAAATAATACAAGCAGAGAAAATTATTGTTCCTGCTTTTATTATAAATCCTTTTGCTCTATCCCAGGTTCTAATTATTACATTTCTAACAGCAGGTAAATGATATGCAGGTAATTCCATTACAAATGGAGCAGGATCTCCTGAAAATACTTTAAACTTTTTTAAAATTATTCCAAATACTACTACTACCATTATCCCTATAAAATAAACTGATGTCGCTATCAAACTATTTCCACCAAAAAAAGTTTTAGTCATAATCAAGACAATTTCCATTTTTGCAGCACAAGGTATAAAAGTAGCAAGCATTATTGTCATTCTTCTATCTTTTTCTTCTTCGATAGTGCGAGATGCCATTATAGCAGGAACTCCACATCCAGTCCCTATAACCATAGGTATAAATGACTTTCCTGACAAACCAAATTTTCTAAATATCCTATCAAAAATAAATGCCACTCTTGCCATATACCCAGAATCTTCAAGTATAGATAAAAGCAAAAACAAAATTGCTATTTGTGGCACAAAACCGAGCACCGTTCCTACACCATTTACAATTCCATCTATAACCAAACTTTTTATCCAATCAGACACATTTAAAAAGCTTAAAAAACTTTCTACAATATTTGGCACAATTTCACCAAACAAAACATCATTCATCCAATCAGTCAAAAAACTGCCAAATTGCCCCATCGAGATACTATACACAATTCCCATAATGACTGCAAAAATTGGCAGAGCAAAAATTCTATTTGTAATAACTGAATCTATTCTGTCTGAAATACTCAAATCCCCTTTAGCTCTCTTTTTTATTACTGCCCTACTAACGAGTTCTTGTATAAATTCATATCGTTGATTTGTTATAATACTCTCTGCATCATCATCTACTTCCAGTTCACAATCTTTTATATGTTCTTCTATATGGTCTATAACATCTTTTTCTATTTTTAAATTTTTATATGCTTCTTTATCTCTTTCAAATATTTTTATAGCAAACCATCTTATATTACTCTCATCAACTATATCTTGTATTGATTCTTCAATATGAGCCAATGCATGCTCTACAGACCCTCTGAAAATATGAAGACAACTCGTTTTATGTTTTTCACTACCAACTTTTATACACTCACTTATTACTTCATCAATTCCTTTATTTTTGAGTGCAGACATAGTCATTACAGTACAGCCAAGTTCTTTTGATAATTTTTCAATATCTATCTTATCTCCATTTTTCTCTACCACATCTATCATATTTATAGCTACAACTGTAGGTATTCCTATCTCCAAAATTTGAGTTGTGAGATATAAATTTCTTTCAATATTTGTCCCATCAACAATGTTTAAAATAACATCAGGCTTATCATTTACGATATAATTTCTTGCTACTACTTCCTCCATCGTATATGGAGAAAGAGAGTATATACCAGGCAAATCTTGTATTGTCACATTTTTATCAAGTCTATATTTGCCTTCCTTTTTTTCAACTGTCACACCAGGCCAATTTCCTACATATTGAGATTGTCCTGTCAATTCGTTAAAAAGTGTTGTCTTTCCACAATTTGGATTTCCAGCAAGTGCAATCCTTAAATTCATAAAATTTACCTCCCTATTCAACTTCTAATAATTTTGCATCATCTTTTCTTATAGATAATTCATATCCCCTAACTGTAATCTCTATTGGGTCACCCAGGGGTGCGAATTTTCTTATGAAAATTGATGTGCCTTTTGTTATTCCCATATCCATTATTCGCCTTTTTACTTTTCCTTCACTATTAATTTTTTTAACTACTGCTGTGTCCCCTACACTCATATCACCAAGAGTCTTCATTCTTTACCTCCTTTCATTTTTTATATTTAAAATATTTTAAAAAATTGTTAAAACGAGCTTAACAAATAATTTGATTTTAGATGTTCCTTAATTTTTACTTTTATCAATTATTTCTATCATTATTTTTTCTGCCATTTCTTTTGTTATTGCAATTCTACTTTCTTTTATATTAAGTATGACATCACCATTATGTGATGAAACAACTTTCGCTAATGCACCATCTACAAAACCCAAATCCATTAGGTGTTTTTTGCTATCATCCCTCCCTATGAGCTTACTAATTTTCACAATATCTCCTGACTTTACATACATTAATGGAAGCATACCTACTCCTTGTTATTTATGTTATTTTTTCTGCACATTTCACAAGTTTTATTGTTGCAATTCATACCACAGTTGCAACAGGATTTGCTATTTCTAATATGTCTAATTGCAAATCCAAACAAAACAAAGACCAAAATTAAAACAATTATATCTCCAATCATATCAACCTCCTGTATTACATTTAAAGAGTCTTAAATAATACAATTTTTTAAAACAAAATTAAAAAACATTATTGAAACTATCATAATAATAATTAAGTATTGTTAATCATAGTTAATCATATCTAACTAACCGTATAATACAATATTAATTAATTTTTGTCAACAAAAAAATCCCTTTTATATAAAAGGGATTTACTGTTATCAAATGTATTTAAACTACATTTATACATTGCTTATTTTTTTGGCAGTCTCCAAAATATAATTAAATTTTTATTGATTCTTATCATCCATCTCATCAAGTTCTTTTCTCGAAATATCAGAAAACATAACTATCTTTTTGCTTGCTTCGGTTTTTGGATTTTCAATTATCTCTTTTATGTTCCTATCTTCTACTACTTCACCATTAGCCATTATTATTGACCTTTTACATATATAATATACTTCATTTATATTGTGCGAAACAAATAAAGTCCCCTTATCAAAAAATTTTATAGTCCTTTTTAATTCTTTTGCTAAATTCCATTTTAAAAATGCATCTATAGCAGAAAATGGTTCATCAAGCAATAAATACTCAGGTTCATTTACAACTATTCTCGCGAGTGCAACTCTCTGTTGCTGTCCCCCCGACAACTCACTTGGATATTTATTTTCAAGTCCATCAAGTTCAAGTGATTTTATCATATATTTTACTTTTTCTTGTTTTTCAGAATTTGTATATTTTTTGTTTACAGATATAAAAATATTTTTCCACACAGTCATATTTGGAAATAGTGCATAGTTTTGAAATAAATATGCAATATGCCTATCTTGAGTTCTTATATTTATTTTCTTTTCACTATCAAACAATACTCTATCATTTAAAATAATTTGTCCCTTGTCTGGTTTTTCTATTCCTGCAATACATTTTAAAGTCATCGACTTGCCAGAACCTGATGAGCCAATTAATCCTATTATATCTTTATCAGTTTCAAAATTTACTTCCAAATCAAATTTATTTAATTTCTTTTTTATATTTACTTTTAACAATTTGCACCAATATAATTTTTATTTCTTTTCAAAATTATTTATAAATAATAAAACTATCGCAGAGATTAAAATATTTATCATAACCCAAACAAATGCCATATGCTCATTATCCGTTCTCCACAGCTGGTATACTGTTGTGGATATAGTTGCAGTTTTTCCTGGTGTATATCCAGAAACCATCGAAGTAGCACCATACTCACCAAGTGCTCTCGCAAATGACAAAACTGCTCCTGCCATGAGTCCCTTTTTGCAATAAGGCATCCTTATATTCCAAAAAATATAACTATTGCTTAGCCCCAAAGTTTTACCTGCACTTGAAAGAGTTGTGTCAAATGATTCAAAAGCACCTCTCGCAGTTCTATACATTAGTGGAAATGCCACGATTGATGTTGCAAATATTGCTGACCACCAAGTCATAATTATTTTTACATTTAAAGTTTCATATATAAATTTTCCAAATGGTTGTCTAGGTCCTAAAAATAGCAATAATAAATAACCTACCACAGTAGGAGGCAAAACTAATGGAAGTGTCAATAGGACATCCAATGCTCCTTTTACAATTTTAGGTAGTTTTGCAACATAATATGCAAAAAATATTCCAAAGAAAAATATTATTATTGTTGATATTATTGCAATTCTAATTGAATTATATAATGGGTATAAATCCATTTTAATTTGCCTTTGCAAAGCCAACTGACTCAAATACCGATATTGCTTCATTTGTAGATAAATAATTTAAAAATTCTCTTGCAGTAGTCTCGTTTTTTGTGATATTTAAAATAGCAGCTGGATATATAACTTGTCTACACATGTCCTTTGTGGCAAGGTCAATAATTTTAAGGTCTGCAGATACTGCATCAGTTGCATATATTATTCCTGCATCTACTGTTCCTTGTTTTACTTGTGTAGTTACTTCTTTTACATTTGAGCCATAAGTAATTTTATTTTGCTGCTCCAATTCTACAATAGATGTGCCAAGATATTCAAGTATTTCTAATGTGTATGCTCCAACTGGCACATCGCTATTTCCTATGGCAAGTAGTGATAACTTATCAGTTTTTAAATCATCAAATGATTGAATATTTTTGGGATTTCCATCTGGCACAACAAGAGCAACTTTATTTTCAAGTAAATTTTTTCTTGTTCCCTCTAATATAAAATCATTTTTGTCAGGGTTACTACTCTCATCCCTTGTTATGTCTAATTGATTCATTTGTTTTTGTGCTGCCGATATAAATATATCACAATCTGCCCCAGCAAGGATTTGCTTTAACAATGTACCAGATGAATCAAAATTATATGTAATTTTTACATTTTTATTCTTTGACTCATAATCTTTTTTAATTTGTTCCATAGTCTCTGTCATTGATGCTGCAGCAAACACAATTAACTCTTCGCTTTTTGATGAGTTCCCTTCACTACTACAACCAACAAGTGAAAACACTAAACTTAAAACTAAAAAAATTCTTACTACTTTTTTCATAATCTTATTTTTTAACTCCTTATATTTTGATATATAAGCTCTAATAATAGTAATATTCAAAATTTCATTTTTAAAATTATTGAATAATGAAGGTTACATAAAAACCTTAACTAAAATTTTTTAAAGATTTCATTATTATTAGTATAGTATCAAATTTAAAACTAATTTCAATAAAAAAAATTCTTATTAATAAAATAAGAATTTTTTTTTATAATTTTAATAATGTGAAAAATTTTATTAGATATTTTAACAAGCTAAATTATTAAAATTATATAATATTTAAAAAAATATTAAAAATACTTGCTACGGGCTCGCGGTGCTTCGCCCCTACGGCCCCTACGGTTATCGCTACTGTATTGCAAGCGGGCTCGTGGTACTTCGCCACTACAATTGCAATATGATTCTGTTTTTTATGATGCCCAAGTCATTTACTTCATACTCTACATTACCATATCTTACTTTTTCATTTATTGCCATCTCCCCTGTCTCTTTAAAGAAATAACTCTCCCCATTTATAACTTTGATACCTGTTTCAATGTTTCCATCCCTATCAAAACTATAAATATTTATTTTGTTTCCTATCTTGATTTTATATATGCCATTTCTTAATTTATCATCATCTATTATATATTGGAGTTTTCCATTTGCATCTATAAAATTGCCACTGTCGTATACTTTACTGTCTGTTAAAATGTTATTTACACTGACTGCATACAACATATTTAATATGTTTTTTGTGGTTTCAAGGTTTGATTTGAAATTGCTACTGTCTTGCAATTGGGCTCGTGGTACTTCGCCCCTACGGCTATCGCTACTGTCTTGCACACGGGCTCCCAAAGGTTCGCCCCTACGGTTATCGCTGCTGTCTTGCACACGGGCTCCCAGTGGTTCGCCCCTACTATTTATTGGGGCTTCGCCACTACTATTTAGTTCGGCTTCACCACTACTGCTACTGCTTCCCATCGCATTACTTCTTCTATTGCTCATGTTATTTTCTCTAGTTGTCTGAACATTTGGACCTGTAGATGTATTCATGCCTGTACCAAATGGAGTTACATTAATATTTACATATCCTAAACCTCCATCAAGTGTATATGCATATATATATATATATGTATAGTTGTCAAAAGCAGGTTGTCTATCCGTATATGCAGTACCATCATATACTATTACTTGTCCTCCATTCCCTGGTTTTTCTGTCCTTCTGCAAGAGCATATATATATATACATCATACCCTTATTAATAAATGAATGTCCATCCATATCTAAATCATAGCCATTTAAACAAATTCCTGCATATCCATTTACTGGCATATCATCTGTAAGTTTTATATCTTCGGTAAGGAAGAAAAATCCCATTTTAGTACTTTGTGGGTTGTCAGCATCATAAAATGCTGTCTTTAATGCACTTACTCCACCTTGAGTTAATGGTTCATATGCAAACTTGCCGACATTCCCTGATGTATCTTGCCCCTTACCATTAGTATAATGCTTATGTGTGTTTTCAAGTTCAGCTATCAATTCTATACTTCCATCTTTTATGTCTAACAACTGACTTACTGGCAAATCTGTTATGCTATTTGTGTCATCTGGCATCACATAATATCTAGCAGTTATTTGCCCATTTGCAAGTGCTGTATCTATTGCAGTATCCCCTACATTATTTATTTTATTAACTTTCCACCTATTTATTCTATATCCTGGTTTTCTAAATACAGTTTGTCCAATAACATATCTTTGATAATACTTTAATTCTTGCGATACATCACTTCCACTTATCAAAGAATCCGTATTTTTTGTGAGTTTCAATGTGTATTTATTCTCTTCCCATACTGACACAAGGTTAACTGTATAATTATTATTATTATCGATGTTAATCTTAAAATTATCCGTTGACACATCATATGCTGTATTTAATTTAAATGTTTTCGTTCCATTTGTATATCCTACAAGTGTAAAGCCTTTCATCTTCGCACCATCATCTGTGAAGGTTATTTTATTCCCCATTCCAATACTTTGTGATGGAACACTAGTTTGGCTTGGTGTCTTGCTATTGCCATCCGATGCTATGCTTCCATTAATTGTAAATGAGAACAAAACTTTAGTTTCTTCCAAAATTGCTGTAAATATAATTGTTGCTCCATCCTCATTTATGAATTTTTGTATTTTTGCACCTGGATTATACTCGTTCCCAACCATATTATATAAATACGAAATATCATTCCCACTCTTATTAAGTACTTTTGTAATCTTCCAACTTTTGATATAACAATTTTCTTTTTCTACGGCATCAGTAGATAATTCTATGCTTTTATAATATCCTACATTTATGTCATCTGTTACAGATAGAGTAGCACCTTCATCATCAGTATTGTATCTAATGTTATATGTCTTCTCAACCCATATAGCCGTAAATGTAATTGTTATTCCTGAATCTTCTACTCCCATCTCTATTAGTGATACCTCTGCATTTGGCTCATATTGATTGTCATTTATACTTGATTTCCACCCTACAATTCTAAATCCTTCAAGTGTAAATGTATTGTCAGGTTTTAATTTAATTCTCTCACCCTCTACATCATTATATGTTATTGAACTATCACTTGGAGAATATTTTTCACCATTTGACCCTATCCCTTCACCTACATTATATACGAGATTGTATTTTATGCCTGCCAATGATTTCCCTATTATCAACTTTTCTTCGCCATCTATTATTGTAATCATTGTTGACAAATTCTTTCTAACTCCTCCTGTCTCGGCTCTTATTCTTTCCGTTGGATCTATCTCGTTCAATCCAAGAACTGTCTCTTCATTAAAGTTATTATATACTACTCCTGTATATGGATCAGCTAATGCTATTTCCATATCTGACTCAGCGAGTTTGAATTTTGAATTACTCTTAGTCTTCATAAATCCATCATTTCTCAAACTATATACTTGATGTATTTCTCCATCACTCAAATTACCTATAACCTTGATATTTGCATCACCTATCTCCAAAAGTCCTTTACTGCCTACCAACAATCCTGCCTTCTCCCCTGTTCCTACAAGGAATGTATTTTCACTTATATTTATTTGCCCACCTGCTTCAATTGTCCCATACATCTCTACTGCTCCTTGCAAGCCATTTAGTGCTACAAACTCATTTCCTACTACATTTATTTCTGAATCTACTTGACTTATCCACTTTGTCCCCTCAGCAGTCCTTATCGCATATTTTAAATTCTTATTATCTCTTATACTTACTTTTGCCATTTTTACATTTGTGATTGATTGGTTTATTAGATTTATTACTCCCTCTCCTATCCTATAATTATCTTCTATTGCTATATCGTTCTCAAATTGTAAGGCAGTTGAATTTTCTATTTTGAATATATTTTCTCTTACATCCACACCACTTACTGACATTGTATTTATTGTGAGTTTTGAATTGTCTAATCTAACAAGATTAGAAAACTCCCCACCCTCTACTATAAATTCTGTTATATATTCATCTACATTTACTTCATTTGCATTTATATCACTCAAACTTATTAGCATTTGAGTAGTCTTATATCCTACAAACTTAACTTTTGCAAGTGCAAACTCTACACCATTACCCACAATGACACTATTACTCTTTGTTCCAGTTGTTCTCTGTGTAAATGTTGCATTTATTGCTTTAAAACCATTACCATTTATTATTCTATCTGCTACTACATCTATCTCTGTCTTTCCATATATTCTTCCTTTTACACCAGTAAATACATTGTTGCTACCTAAGTTTGTATATACTGCCTTTTCTTCTTGACAGTTTGTGATTACCACTTCATACTGCGAACTTCCTGTTGCTTGGAATCTTACTCCTGTTAAGTTAAACCCATTTAAGCATATTACAAGTTTTCCCCTAACTGTTATCACTGTGTCAGTATTCTTTGTTATATCTGTCCCAAGATAATAATACCCTTGTCCTCTTGTTATTGCTTGTTCTACACTATCTGTGTCTCTCCACTCTGCATATACTTCACTATTACTTCTATGTTGTGCTACTCCTGTATGTTCACAATCAAGCTCATTTATTTGTCCACAATCTTTATGCTTATGACTTCCATCATCATCTACATATGTCCATACTGCTCTCAGTACTACTGTTCCACCATTTACTCCTAACCATTCTCTTACTTCATCTCTTGGCCTAAATGTATTTCCTATCTGAACATTATTACTACTTACATTATTCCCATTTTTATCTATTATTCTCACTACTTCCCAGCTTGCTGATTTGTAATGTTCTCTTATAAAATTAGATGCTCTTATTATAACTGAATCATAATAGTATGGCTCTTGTGTTTCTATTTTACCCTGTGCTGCTTCATGTCCTGATTCATATTCTATCTTATATGTATACTCCTCCCACAAACCATATAGATATACTACATCTACTCCATTTATAGTTTTTCTCGCATAATCCAAATCTGGTATAGGTGAACCTGCCATAAATGCTACTACCTTCTCTTCACTGTATGAAATATTTTCTATCGGAGTCCATCCCACAAACCTAAATTGCTTTGCTTCAAATCTATTATTACTCAACACCTGTGTACTCATTATTGATCTTACATCTTGTGAATACTCATCCCCCTCTACTTCTACTGTTCCTCCTCTATGTTTTCTTGCAATTCCACCTCTATACACAATTCTATAACCTTGCACTGTTACTATTTTTACATCATCTTCTTCTAGTATTACTGACAATAAATTATAATTATGAAGTCCTGTGTCTGCATTAAATACTTTCTTGTATTCTTCCCTTGCATCCTTGCCTTGTGTTATATGTTGATTGGTAAACTCTTTATATATTGTTCCAAGTGTTACATTCGTAAATGCCACTGTCATACTTGATTTTGTTGTGTCAAATCTACACCCTTCATATGTCTCCAAAAAACCATTGCTATTATTAGCCAATACTTCTACAACTTGCCCAGTACTACTTTCACTTCTATTATTTTTTACATTTAAATATCCATTACCTAGTTTTATCACAGAAGCACTATTGCCATCCACTAACCTTAGTCCTATTCCCCTTGTAGTAATGTAATTATTACTTATATCTAGATTCCCAAGAATTATCGCTTCTCCATTATAATCTAACCAAAATATAGCATTATTCTCTACATAGTTATTCGCTGTTATTAATCTATTTTTAGTTATTAATATATCTGTATCTAGTGCTACATGTACATTCCCTGCTCCTTGACTAGCAACTATTGATACTATCCTTCCCCTTCCTGTATTTCCATTTATATCCAGTTTCTTTCCCTGTGTCATTGTAAATTTTGTAACCTTTAATATATTGCCAGTGTTTGCTGTATTATCTTTTATATCCAAATTTCCATCAATAGCGATTGTTCTTATGTCAAACAAATCACTACTTACTGTGTTATTATTTATATAATTATCCCCATTAAATGTAATGTCTGTATTATAAAATATATTTCCTTCACTAACGACTTTCTCTACTACACAATCTTTTAATACCATTCTACTATCATTTATAACAAACTCATCTATATCACAATCATGAACACTTATTGTATCCCATACATTAAATGAGTTTAGAGCAAATGTAGCAATACCGCTTGCCTCTACTTGTATATCTACATTATATAATACTGTCGCACTTATTTTATTAAATATATATGCTATATTAGTTTTACTTGTTGTTATTTTTATTTTTTCTTTTCCACCATATATATTACAATACACCCCACTAAACATTGATAAATTGTTATCTTCATGATTAATTTCTATCTCTCCATACATATCTTTACAGTTAGATAGATTTACTATTCCCTCACCATTTATCTCTATATTTTGTAGCATATTCCCCGCCAAACATATATTTAATTCTACATTGTTTGGAACTGTTAATTCTGTTATCTTATCTTCTTCCCCTGTAATTTGTGTCAAAAATACATATATTTTACTTCCACTATAAGCATCTGCCACTCTTCTCGTTAAATCTTCTATTGCAGCAATTGCTGTATATCTATAATTTGAACTATGACTATCTCCCAAATGATTGCAGCTTCCAGTTACACCACATACTTTATGTGTATGATTTGCATCTACTGGCATCCAATTTACTTCAAGTACTACTACACTACCATCTCTCTCTGTAAGTCCACTCTTTTTCATATTAGACCCTATGAGCACTATCTCAGGACTTATTACCTCTTCTACTTCTACTCCGTTTTTATCTTTATATCTTACCTTCTTTACTTTCCAACCATTTGCTACTGTCCCCTCTCTTGCCTCATATGTGTTTCTCTTTAATCTCTCATCAGCAAAATAACTTCCTGTATCATCATCCATTTTCTCTGTTGTCGTATATCCTGCTGTATATTCTATGCTATACTCTACTTCCTTCCATATTGCAAATACTGGTACCACTCCCCGCTTTGTCGCAAGACTCGGTATCTCTACTAATGGCTGATAGAGAGTTCCTGTTGTATCAGTCTCCTGTAAACTCCAACCCATAAATGCAAATCCATCTGCATAATAATAATTTTCGTTTAATTTTACATTCTCATTTAACTCTGCTAATGTATTGCTTACTACTATTCCTTCATCTAATTTAACTTCATGCTCATTTCCATTGAAATCTATTGCCCTTCCTTTGTTATATGTTATTTCATATTCTAGATTTTTCCATACTGCAGTCAAAACTATTCTTGCTCCATCTATATCAACAAGTCCTTTTTCACTATTGCCTGTAAATCTTTTACCAAGTATTTCCGATTCTACTAAATCTTTTCCATCAGCATCATAAATTTTTGTTATCGTCCAACCCACAAAATCAACTGTTTCTTGTTCTGGATACATATTCCTCAAATCAATATTTTCATAATATTCATACTCTCCATCTCTAATTGTTACATCTATTATGTCTTCCCTTCCAGATTTAAACTCCAAGTTATATTTCTTGTTAGCCCATACTGCTGTAAGAATTATCTCGCTTAAATCATTATTTATACCATCTTCTACTACTTCCCCAACATTATACCTATATCCATTTTCACTTACCCAACCTACTACCTTAAATCCTGCAGCTTTTATTATTTCTGCATTTTCTTCTGTTAAATTTGTGCTTAAAACTACACTATCTCTATAATAGGCTATCTGATCAGGGTGTTCTCCCTTTGGTATTACATCTGAACCCCCAACACTTATCACTTCTGATCTATACTTTATAGTATATGTCTTTTGCTCCCATATTGCATATATAAGTATTTCTTCATCATCCTCCACTTCTTCAAATGCAGCCCGTCCTTCTCCTGGCTTTGTTATATCGCTTTTACCATTTTCATCTACACCTTCCTTATAAGGGCTCCAACCTACAAGTTCAAAACCATCTACCATATATGGATTCTCCGTCTTATTTAAAAATGTTATCACTCCTCCTAACGACTCTACTTCTTTTATATAGTTATCAGGTCCACTTATATCTCTTATACTACCATCTCTCCCCTTTGCTACTCCTCTTTGATAATTTAACCTATACTTTCTATCTATCGCTTCCCCAGGTATTCCTATCCTTATATCCTTTGTCTCTGTTACATATACTACAAGCCCTTCATTTTCCCTAACTGAGTTAAATGAAATTCCTACCTGTTCTAATTTATTATTTTGCATTATGAGTCCTCTACCATTTGTCCTATTCGTGAATAGGACATCAACATCCATCTTGTTATCTGTTTCATTTCCTCTCATAAATGCTTTTACATTTTCACTATATATCCCTGCTCCTATCTTTTCCCCTATCCTACTCTTTACATAACCATACTCAGTAAAGTCAAGATATGCTGACTTCGTTAGATATATCCCTGATAATATTCCACTACTTAAATCTGTATAATTACTATATTGATTATTTATTAACTCTAATCCTGCTCCCTTAAAATATATACTACTATCATCTGTTACTTCCACTATCCCTTGTGGACTCTTATTACTATTAATTGTATTCTGCTTTATCTCAAATTTATCCCCTACTATATAAATATTCTTTACATCATTCCCTACTGATATTATCTCTCCATTAAATGTTGAATTATTTATACTTAATCCTGACACATAAAAATCATCAGCACTCTTTATTAATTTACTTCCACTATCTACCTTTGCTTTTAAACTTGTCTTCTCTATCACTACTTTACTTGCTTTCTCTATGAAATTTGCATTATTTTTTAATTCAAAATTTCCATCAACTCCATACATCCCTATTTCTCTATTTGTATTTATGAAATATCCATCTACTCCATTTACTGTTATTCCTTTTCTTCCCATTACATAGATTTTTAAATTATCTCCTATCTTTACATTCGTTAACTTACTTTCCTTTGGCTCTCCATTATACTCACAATTTACCAAATATAAAATCCCAGAACCTGTAAAGGTTACATTTGTCAATGAATACCCTGATAGACATAGTGATACTTCATTATTTATTGCCACCTCTTGATTACTTATATCTCTACTCAGTGAAAATGCACGGCTTTCATTATTAATATCACTTAATGCATTTATTGCTTTATATTTATATCTTGTTGTATGTTCCTCCCCTATCTCTTTACAACTTATAGAACAACCTTCCTTTACTCCACATAATAAATGTGTGTGCATATTCTCTATTACTACCATTTCCTCTATCTTGTATTCATTTACTATTAAATTCTTATAAAGATTTGTATCTGCTTTAAACATTTCTCTATATTTTGTGACATCCTCCACTGTCTCTTCATTCCAGTTCGTTACTATCGTGCCACTTCCATCATCAGTAGAAAATGCTACTGTCATCTCTGTGTCCTTTGATAGTTTACCACCTGCACCTTCTACTAACTCTATGAAGCCTTCGCTATTTTCACTGTAGACTTGATACATAACACCATTTGAATTTCCTTTATTATCTTTTACTTTTATAGTGGTATTACCTGCTTTTATACTCTGAGAAGACCCAAATCTCATAGCAGCAAATATTCTATTAGAAAAATTGTTTTCTGTTATCTTATTATTACTTATATTTAATTTTACATCATTTGATATATCAAATGCACCATCAGATGAATAATCTACAATCGCTATATCTATATTTCCAGCTACGATAGTATTTCCACTTATATCTATACTACTATTTTTTATTGCTACACCATTTCCAATAGAAAGCATCCCTGCTCTCTCCACTTTAGAGTTTGCTATTTTTATATTTGATTTTTCAATGTTTACATTTTCATTCAATGCGACTAATGGATAATTTCGATTCTCCCCACTTATATTTATATCCCCTATAAATTTTACATTAGAAAAATCGTATAATATATTCTCACCATTTCCGCGATATCCACTTATATTTGTTTCACTTATTGTCCATCCACTATAATTTTCACCATAATGCACTGCTTGTCCCAAATTCACCGAGCTGCTTGATGACGATAATTCTGCTCCACATACTACTGCTTTCTTGCCAAATGCCAAACTATCACACTTTACTATTATCCTACTTTTAAGACTTATTAAATTCTTTTCATCAATCTTGCCACACATATATCTTATATATATTCTATCACTATTTACACCCCTATTAAAATCAGCAAGCTCC
This sequence comes from uncultured Lachnospiraceae bacterium, assembly GCA_946403075.1. Lineage (GTDB taxonomy): Bacteria > Bacillota > Clostridia > Lachnospirales > Lachnospiraceae > UBA3633. The sequence continues at coordinate 63,442 of CAMIYN010000001.1, forward strand.
CCATTTGTAGCATTTACTACTGCCTCATATTTGTCAGTTTCTGTTATCTCATATAAACTTTTTGAAGTATTACTTGCTATCACTTCAACTGCGGATACTGGATAACCAGAACCTTGTGTCGTTGTTTTATATAGATACACAAAATTTCCTTCACTGCATCCTTCATTTAGATTCCAAGCATTCCCATCAAAATCTGTTATCGCTACATAATCTTTATTTGATAATCCTGTAAAGTCTTTTGGGTTTCTACCATCATCATTAAACCATCTCTCTCCTATGCCCCAGATTGCTTCACTCTTATTCGTTGTCATTTGATACCCGAGATACAATTCTGCTCCATCTGTGCCTTGGTTTAAATTTGTCTCAAGCATCACATATCCCTTACTATCAAATGTGCTTTTTGCAGTTTGTTTTGACATTTTTAGGATTTTTACATCTTTTATGTATTCGTCTGCTTCCGTTCTTTTTACTTCTACTTCTACCAATAATTTTTGTATTATATTAACTGTCAAATCTTCACTAAAAATATTCACTGAATCATTTTTTAAAGTTGCATTACTCTTTGTAAAACAGTTAACTATATTAACTTTTCCACTTCCTTCAAATGAAACTCCTTCTATTTTTTTCCCTCTTAAACACAAATTTAATGTTCCATTTACTGTTATAGTTTTCTTTTCCACTATATTTTGCTTTAGATAAAAATTACCATTGTCAACTATATCAGATATTTTAGTAACCCCTTCAAACAAGACCTCTTCATTTAAATCTATTCCATTATTTAAAAATTCTGTTTTTATCTCGCTTGAATGATTACATCTATTTTTTATACATCCACACAAACTATGTGTGTGTGTAGCATTATTCCACACTGGATATAATATTATCTTTGACCCTATAGCGGCTCCTGGTATTCCTTTAGTAAGTTTTTCTCTCAACTCAAAATCTATATTATCAGAACCTTCTGTAAGGGTCCAACCTATCTGTTTTACTTCTTCTTCCTCACTCTGAATAGTCCACATCTTATCAAATAATGTTATAGATTTATCGATAGTAGCATATTGAATAATGCTTGTTTCTTGTCCATTACCCAAAACACTCTTCCACTCCATACTATCTGGTGCAGATAATCTATATTCTATAATATAATCTTTATTGCCTGCACTATAATCCCCTGGGAACCACATAGAACTTGGGCCGTAGCCACGACTACTAGGATTATACACCTGAAATTTAAAAGGCATAAGTGGATTATGATTATTAAAATTTGCTCTCGCCTCCCTTATAGGAAAATCATTATCTGGATAAAAAAATCCTTCTTTCCCATACAAGTAAGCCCAACTATATTGCTTCTTTAACTCATCATCTCCATAAATTCTTTGCACATATCCTGGACGAGGAGAGTTGGGGTCGTCGACCCAGTACAAACCTGTTCCATCATATTTCTCAGGAGTGTCTTTGTATATTTCATACAAGTAGTTTGGTATCAGGTATTCATCGTTATTGTTACTTCTATGAGTTTTTAAAACAATACACCCCTCTCTCCCAAATCGATTATCTTTTGTGACATTACCAAATATTTGTCTCGTCTCATTTTTATCCTCATATACATATGAAAAAGTAATAGATGAATTCCCTTCATTTGCAATAGGACCACATCTTTTTACATCATCATTTTCTAATTTAAATAAATGATCCTTCATAATAAAATAATGATTTCTCCAAGTATCATTTCTATAATTTATTAAAGAGAATGTTAGTCCAGCAAAATAATCCCTATACGAAGAAATACCTGCAGCACTCATATATCTATCAGGAAACTTTGGAGGCTCAAGAATTATCCAAGGGCTTATTAAACCTCTTTCCATTTCAGCTTTAGTTCTTCCTATTTCAAGTTGTCCATTTGTGATGTTATACCAATCTCTTAACATAATCACATCCAAAGATGTAGGTCTTATTACATGTGGATCATCTGTAGTGTGTATAAATGTTTTAAAATGAGTATCATAATTAAATATCCCTTCTACAGATGCAAGGGTATTATCCTTTATAACCAAAGAGCCACCTATTCGAGTGTCCGTTCCATTTAATCTCATACCAACTGGATATGATGTTGGAGAATACTCTCTACTCTCGTCAATATAGCATGGATTAATATTATAATTACATGTATTATTTTGAATTCTGACACTTGCAACAGCCTGAATTGTAGTATAGAGTCTTGCACGATAAGGGCTGGCCTTTATCCATGGTCCCCATTCAACTTGATTTACTATACTCCCATATCTTTCAATTGTATAATTTCTGCTTTTGTATATCAAACGAGATCCAATTGTACTATTATTCTCTATGTTTATTGCAGGTGCCCTGAGAGTGCAATCATAAACTTTTGCCGAAGTAAAATCTTGTACTATATCAATAGAATCCTTTAAATATATGTATTCAGCAAGCACACCATCCCCTACTATTGTACTACTTGTCCTTGGTGTGAATACGATGTCAGCATAGTCAAGTGCTGACCCTTCACCCTTTTCTTCAAGTCTAAACTCCATTAAAGAATTCGCATCTTTAGGACCTGGCACATATAAATCTCTCAATTCTCTAATTTCATCACCACTAATATACCCATATCCAATTTCCCACTGGTCTTCAGCTTTATTCAACCATTCTCTTAATTCTCTTGATGGATCATAATGTATATAAGGATTATAATCAAAATACTTCCTATACTTTGCATTAATCACTTCTCTCACAAGATAATATTTGTTTTTTTGATGACAATCGGAAAATGAAACTCCACATATTTCAACTTTAGGATGATAATTACCATAATCATAATAAGTGCCCTCAGCAATTTTCTCTGGATACAGATTTTGATTCCCATAATGCCAATATAAGCCTGAAGAACAATTTATAAATTTCACATCACTATGAAGAAAAGTATTCTCAACTCTATATATTTCCAAAATAGGTTGATATGCTATAGTTTTTCCTTTATTTGTCATATTAAAATTCATAAATTTAACATCTTTTAAATAAACTTTGTTTAGACCATCAAATAATAGTGGAATATCGTTAGCAACACTAATCCTACCATATGATTTATAATTCATTTGAAAATCATTATAATCAAATACACAATTATATATATAACATGCTGGATGATTATTTAAGGTTCTAAAACTTCCTGGTCTTATGTGAACTGGTGCTCTAAATTTTATTCCTCTTAAACTCCATATAAAATTCGGTAGTTTATGTCCATACATATATCTACCACACCACCCACAGTATCCTATTTTTGCTCGTTCACCACACTGGTATTTCCAGGGCTTATCCGGTTCCAAGATTGTTTCTCTCCATATATATTCCCAATCATCTGCATCAACATATACATCACACCATTTTGTTAAACGATCACTAGTTGGCATAAAATCTATACAACCACGATTAAATTCTTGAGTTCCACCAGATATTATACTTAACGAACCAAACCAAGCATTGGGCGAATAGAAAAAACAACTCTTTTCTGGGTTACTATATATTGTTGCTACATTGTTTTTACAGTTATATATATGTAAAGTAAACCATGGGTTGCCAACAACATAAAAATTTTTAATATTTTTTCCATTTAAGCAAATCGTCATTTCTAAAGAAATACCCCTTTTCAACGGAATTGGGATTTCACCGTTTACAAAAAAAGTATTCCAATCAAACATATCTTGATCTATATAAAATCGATTGTAGAAAGAAGTTGAGGTGCTATAGGGATGACCACCACGAATAAAATGCTCATAATAATAAGCTTCATCATAATACCAATCGATATCCGATATATAATATGGAGTTTTAGGAAATGTAGATATTGGAGCATAATAATACGAGTACTTTTTATGATAAGGGTCACCAAATGTCTCGTAAAACTTGTTATCTGCATCATTTTTGTATTTATGAGAACCACTTGAGGGAGTATGTTCAACCTCTCCATATTTAATTCCTCTTTTTATATTTGGCAACTCAAAACCATCTTTTTCATTTTCTTCAATCTTCTCCCCATTATCTTCGACAGCACCAAGTTTTTTACTTCTCGCCACTGTCTCTACTTCTTGTTCACTACTACCCAATATCATTTTTCTAATAATTGTTTTATAATTTTCTATTACTTTTCCTAATACTTCTTCATCTTTTATATAATTGTTTATAGTAAATATTTTTAATTCATTTTCATCATATTCTTCAGCACCTTCACTTTGCAAAGGCAAATCATCTTGTAGAGATGTCGCTTCCGTGTTAATCTCATCATTTTCGATGTTTTCATTTTCTACATACTCTATTTCTGATTTATCCATAGGGACAAAGCTATGTGATTCTTCCATCACTTTTTCACCACTTATGTCATCATGTAGAGATGCTCCATCTATACCCACATTTTCTGCATCCGTTTTCGCACCATGCTCTCCATCATTTCCATACTTATTTTGTCTGTTTGGTACATGTATCGCACTGGACTCATCATTATTTATCTTCATATCATCACTATCGATGTTTTCATTTTCTAAATATTCTGCATCAGCCTCAAAAATGCTATATTCTTCATCAACTTCGTTTTTTGCATGTTCTACTTCGGGATCCCAAGGATTTGTCTCTTCTGTGTCTTCTTTTTCGTTTTCTTCTTTTATTATCCCCTCAAGTTTTAATGCCTCATAACTTCTATCATATAATTCTCTCAAAACACTATTAGCAATTTCTGCTGGCATATATATTGAACTCAATTCTTCTTTACCAGTATAATTTTCATACTTATCTACACCACTACTTATTGCAGCCTCTACTTCTTTTATCAATCTATCCTTATCTAATTGAAAACTTATCTCAGCATTGTTATCTTCATTTTTTATTGATTCTATAACTTCTTTTTCGTTATATATATTCTTCCACACTGCTGGGACAACTACTACTTTTTTAAGCCCATAATCATCACTTATTACAACAGACACAATAGGACTGAGAAGTAGTTCTTCGTAAAGCAATGCTTCTTTTATTTCTTGTTCTTCTTTGTAAGGAACAGAAATCTCTTGCCTTTCATCTGTTCCTTGCATCAAAACTTTTACTATCTTCCAGTTATTTTCAGTTATTCCACTCTTTTGGTTTTTTATAAATAAATCTATATAGTTAGTTATGTTTTCATCTATTTTTGTTTCATCATCATTATTTTCTATACTTGCTTCACTTGCTGTAGATGGTGAAGCAGCTGTGCCATTGTCTATAGTATTTATATCGGGCACGGGGTACTTCACCTCTACATCATTTGGATTCGCCCCTACAACGGCATCTTCTGCATTTTCTATATTCTCGTTTTCTTCATTTGTCTCATCGGGCTCGCGATGCTTCGCCCCTACATTATTTTCGTTCGCCCCTACGACTTCGTTGTCATTGTTCTCATTGTCATCAGCGGGCTCCCAATGGTTCGCCCCTACATTATTTTCGTTTGCCCCTACAACGGCATCTTCTGCATTTTCTGTATTCTCGTTTTCTTCATATTCCCCATCGGGCTCGCGATGCTTCTCCCCTACGGTGTTTGGGTTTGTCTCTACAGTATCATCGCTTTTGTTTTCCTTATTCTCATTTTCTAGATATTCTCCATCGGACACGGGATACTTCGCCCCTGCATTACTTGGGTTCTCCCCTGCAACGGCATCTTCTGCATTTTCTGTATTCTCGTTTTCTTCATATTCCCCATCGGGCTCGCGATGCTTCGCCCCTACGGCTTCTACTTCTATATCTTCATCAATTCCATTTAACTCATCACTATTTTCACCTTCAGCAAAAAACTCACCACCTTCATTTGGTGCTGTGGTATTTGTATCTTCCACGGTTTCGCTACTACTATCACTTTTTGGTTTTGTGCTAGCAAGTGTTGACACAGCATTACTGCTTATCAACATACTTAATAGTAGCACAAAAGAGATAACTCTCTTTAAGTTACCCACAGTAAATATTTTTGCGGTAAAACTTTTTACTCCTTTTTTAATTTTTAAAAAGTTAGTCATATGTGTTTTCATATCAACTACCTCCTTTGTTAAATGGATTGATGTTTATATTTTTATAATTTAATGTTGGATAATTTAACTATCTTGCTTCGGACTCGTGGTACTTCGCCCCTACTATTTATTTGGGGTTCGCCCCTACGGCCCCTACGATTGCAACAATAGGCAGAAAAATTCTATCTACCCCACTATATTATATAGCAAAATGAACCAATTTAAAATTGGTCGCAATATTCCATCAAAATTATAACACAATATTAAATTTTTTACAATAAAAAAATGCGAAAAAATTATTTAAATTTTATTGGTCCTTGTAAAATACAAACAATTTTAAAATTATTTAAATACTATGTATAATATATGGGATTTTTAGACTGTGTAATATTAAATAGTATAAATTTATAATAGTTTTAATAAAGTATTTTTATTAACTTAAAAAATTTTAGTAATTTAACACTATGGTATATTGAGAATTTGTTGAATTTTTTAGTATTTTCAATTATTTTACCTTAAATTGTATGAATTTTATAAATTTTTTGCTCTTTCAAATTGAATATGGGGTTTTAGGCATTTTCTAAACAACTAATTTTGTCACTAAAACCAACAGAACTTTTTGCTGAATTGTAGAGGACTATTCCAATATAGTAGTTTTCTTGCTATAGAAAAATATTACTGAATCGTAGAGAAGCACTGCGACATAGTGTGTAGGGTAAAATTTGTAAATAATAAATTCTATGCCACCAAAAAATTTAATGTCGCCCACATTTTATATAAGAAAACTACTGTTTTGGAATTAAAGGTTCAGTTTCAATATAGATAACAATAGTTTTACTGAAAATCAATAGATTTTTTTATCACAACAAAAATAACTACAAATTGAATTAAAGGAATTAAAAAAAGAAAATCATTTTTAAACAAAAAACTATTAGTATATAGACTGATACTTCCAACAAATAGCATAAAAGTTGTGAGACCAAAGGCAAAACCTTTATAATTTTTAAGACTATTTGACACCAAAATCAAAGTTATTGGCATACTGATATTAAAAGTAAAAATTCCTAAAAGCAATAAAAAAAAGTTTTGATAAAAATAAAAACAAATAGTAGATGTTATTAGACTAATAGTTATGACTCTTTTTATACCATATCGATCTGCCAAAATTCCTCCTGCCAATTTCCCAAAAAAAGTTGCCAAAACTACCAAAATTGATTGAAAAAAAATTAATGAAAAATTAAAATTTGAAAAAAAAGACCTAAGACCTATTGCAATTAATAAAAAAATTATAGAAAAAATTGTGTTAAACCGAATGTCCTTGTCATTATTCTCAACATTTTCTATATACCCAAATGAATTTTTTATGACATACAAAAATAAAATAAAAAAAATTATAATCAACCTAACATAATTTATAAAATTTATCTCATAACTGATTAAAATTTTTGATAAAAAAACTCCTATAGTTCCAGTTGAAACATAAATTCCTACAAACTTAGAAAGCCCCCCACTTCTCTCCAAGACTTCTTTTCCACAACCTATATGAAACATTGCATTAGCAAGCCCAACAAAAAAAATTATCAAAAATTTATTTTGAATAAAAGTTCCAAATAAAATGCAAAAAAAAGAAATTAAAACTAATACATATGTATTTTTTGTTTTATCTACAACAAGTCCTATGGGTAGCTGCAAAGTAAATGCAAAAAAATTGTATAGCATTATATATAACAACATATTATCTATTTTTCCTATACAATTTAGTGTTAAAAAAATCGTTGACATATCAACGATTAGATGAGACAAACTACTAAAAAATAAAATGATTTTTCTATTTATTAATTCTAATTGCATATAATTTTAAATTTTTTCTTTATCTCAACCCTATATTCTGCCAATTCATTGATTAATTTTTCTGTCTTTTCCCAACCTATACAAGGGTCAGTTATTGATTTTCCATAAATATTCTCATCAGGCTTTTGTGAACCATCCTCAATATACGACTCAATCATTAAGCCCTTTATAAGTTTATATAAATTTTTATTATACGAACAAGAGTGTAATACTTCTTTTGATATCCGTATTTGCTCTTCATATTTTTTTGCACTATTTGAATGATTCACATCTATGATTACAGCAGGATTTATGAAATCATCTCCCCTATACAACTTTTCCAAAAATACTAAATCTTCATAATGATAATTTGGATGTGGTTCTCCATGATGATTTACATAGCCTCTAAGTATAGCATGTGTAAAAGGATTACCTTTGGTGTCTGTTTCATAATTTCTATATATAAAAGTGTGTGAATGCTCCCCTGCCCTTATCGCATTTAACATTACACTCAAATCCCCTGATGTAGGATTTTTCATACCAACTGGGACATCTACTCCACTCGCTGTAAGTCTATGCTGTTGATTTTCTACAGACCTCGCCCCCACTGCCACATATGAGAGTAAATCAGATAAATAGCTATGATTTTCTGGATATAGCATCTCATCCGCACAAGAAAACCCAGCCTCCTCCAAAGCTCTCATATGCATTTTTCTAATTGCAAGTATTCCCTTTACCATATCAGGAGACTTTAAAGGATTTGGTTGATGCAACATACCCTTATAACCATCTCCTGTGGTTCTTGGTTTATTTGTGTATATCCTTGGTATTATAAATATTTCATTTTTAATAATCTCTCTATCTTGAACTACCCTAAGCCTTTTAATATAGTCTATCACAGCATCTTCTCTATCTGCAGAGCAAGGACCAATTATCAATATGAGCTTATCAATTTCTCCAGTGAAAATTTTTTTTATTTCTTCATCTCTATCCTTTTTTATCTTTAATAAATTATCACTCACAGGATAAATTTTTTTTACTTCCTCTGGTGTTGGTAATTGTCTCTTTAATAATAAATTCATCATTAATCTCCTATCTCTTTATTAAAATGTATTCTTCTATCTTTTGATATTTGCATTATTTCTTTTATTTTTTGTATGTTTTCACTTTCTATCATATCTTTAAATTCTATAAATTTTGTAATAAAGTTATTCATTTCTTTTACTAAATGTTCTTTATTTAATAAAAATAATTCAGTCCACATATCTTTATTTATATTTGCTATTCTTGTCAAATCCCTAAAAGAATCACCTGTATATTCTGCCAAATGTGTTGAATCTTTACAAGCCATTAATGTTATCGCTATGCAATGTGTGAGTTGTGATAAAAATGCTATCATCTCATCATGCTCATCAAGTGAAAGGATTGAAATATTTTTAAATTTTAATATCTTAGCTATTTCTTTTGCTAACTCTATACCATTTTTTGTATTTTTTTCAGTTTTTGTAATAATATAATTAGCATTTATAAAAATATTTTCATCTGCATTTTCTATCCCATACACTTCTCTTCCTGCCATTGGATGAGTTGGTATGAATTCTATAGAGTTATCTAATAATTCATTAATCCTTGGAACAAGTGATTTTTTTATACCTGATACATCAAAGATTTTAGTTCCACTCTTTATATTGCTTTTATACTTTTCTATGAACTCCAAAAAAGTTTTTGGATATAGTGCAAAAATAATGATATCAAAGTTTTCTAAATATTCTTTACTTGGTTCTGTTATCCCATCTATTATAATATTATTTTCTATGGCATAGTCAATAGTTTTTTTATCTCTATCTATAGCATAAACTTTAATATTATTTTTTGTGAAACCTTTTGCATAGCTGCCACCAATTAAACCCAATCCAACAATCAACACTTTTTCAATTTTCATTTTTACATAATCTCCTAAAAATATTTCCCTAATACTCTCGTATTACTATCTTGCAGAAGGGCTCGCAATGCTTCGCCCCTACTACTAACTCTACTATATTGTAGAAGGGCTCGTGGTACTTCGCCCCTACTACTTTCTTGCTACGGGCTCCCAAAGGTTCGCCCCTACGATTAACTCTACTATCTTGCAGAAGGGTTCGCGATGTTTCGCCCCTACAACCAACTCTACTATATTGCAGAAGAGTTCGCGATGTTTCGCCCCTATGGTAAACACTACAGTCTTGCAAAAGGGTTCCCAGTGGTTCGCCCTACTACTAACTCTACTATCTTGCAGAAGGGCTCGCGATGCTTCGCCCCTACTACTTTCTTGTTACGGGCTCCCAAAGGTTCGCCCCTACGGTAAACACTACTGTCTTGCAAGCGGGCTCGTGGTACTTCGCCCCTACAACTACTATCTTGCATACGAATTCACTTAACCTCTATAAACATCAAGTTTTATATTGGTAGGGATTACTATTGCAAATATAAAATCAAATATAAACAATATTAAAACTAAATAAAAAAATTTATCAAATATTCTTTTTTCAATCAAATAATCTAAAAATTTATCAAAAAGTCTATGTATAACAAATACACATAAAACACATATCAAACCAAACCTTATAGAAGTGCTAAGTGCAACTCTCCCCTCAAAATTAACTACATATTTCAAATACCCTGTTCTCCAAGCCCAAGTTCCTGTTTTTATTTCAAATATATAACTCGCAATCAATTCAATAATAGTTGTTAATATTATACTTCCAACAAATACAAATATTATCTTTTTAATTAAATTAATATCTGTTTTTTTTGAATAATTATAAAAACAAAAAATTATAAGTATTGCACCAATTCCATATATAGGAGCAATTGGCCCTCTAAAAAATTCTCTCGGCATATAGCCCCACTTATAAACTATTACTTCCAAAAATATTTCATAAGCCCAACCTATGATTGAATAAAAAATAAAATATAAAAAAAGCTTTTTAAAATTTTGTAAATTCATATTTCCCCCATTCCTTCATTTCATAATTTTATTTGAGCTCGCCCTTACATATCAATTAGCCAATACACTTTAAGATTCGCCCCTTTATTTCATAATCTTATCTATCACTTCATATATTTCTTTTAAACCATCTCTTGTCATTGCAGAAAATGGTATTATAATAGCCTCACTCGTCGCAAGTAATTCATCTCTTATCATTTTTATATTATGCATAATTTCAGTTTTTTTAAGTTTATCTGATTTTGTTGCTATCACTATTGGCTCATAACCTGTCACTTGAAGGAGCCATTGCCACATTGAAATATCTTTTTCACTCGGCTTATGCCTTATATCTATTAGCATTATTATTTCTTCGATGTTTTTACTTGTATTCAAATACTTATTTATAAATTTTGACCACTTTTCTTGCTCATCAAAACTTACTTTTGCATAGCCATAACCTGGTAAATCCACAAAATAAAATTTATCATTTATATTATAATAATTTATTGTCCTTGTCTTTCCCGGGGTCTGTGAAGTTCTCGCATAATTTTTTCTATTTATAAAAGTATTGATAAACGAACTCTTTCCTACATTTGACCTACCTACCAAAACAAATTCCATTTTTTTTGTATCTGGAATTTTGTTTCCTAATCCTATAATTTTTTCTAATTCACATTTTTTAATAATCATAACTCTCAAATATTCTAATCATTTTCCTTCATACTATCTGCAACTAATACTACTTTTTTACTTCGGGCTCGCTTAGGGCTCCCAATGGTTCGCCCCTACAACTTTCTCTACTATCTTACTTCGGGCTCGCGGTGCTTCGTCCCTACATTTTGATGCCGCACCTACAACCCCTACAGCTAACTCTACTTTAAAATATTACTTTCAAAAACAAAATTTAAATTTTTCTCTCTTCGATAATTATTTTTTGCTATCTCTATTAACCTATCTATCAATTCTCTGTATTTAATCCCACTTTGTTCCCACAAATAGAAAGACAGAGAACCTGGGATTGTATTTATCTCATTTACAAATACATCATTTGTTTTTGTATCCATTATAAAATCTATCCTTGAAACACCTGAGCAACCAATTAATTTAAAAACCTTTACTGCTATCTCTTTTATTTCATTTTCTATACTTTTATCAATTTCAGCAGGTATTTTTCTACTGAGACTCGCCATACCTGAATTTTTATTTCCAACACTTACTTTTAATTTGCCTTTTTTATTTGATAAATATTTATCAGAAAAATCTAAAATCTCACCATTTCCAATCGGCTCTTCAAGAATTGATGCAGTTGCAAAAAATCTATCGCCGAGAACAGAGCAATTTATTTCTTTTATGTCAACTACAGCTTTCTCTATCAAAATTAAATTTGAAAAACTAAAAGCAACTTCTATTGCATTTTTTAAATTATCTCTATCTTTTGCCTTACTTATTCCTATACTTGAACCGAGATTTGTGGGTTTTATAATTATAGGATATGAAAAACTTTTTTCTATTTCTTCTATTAAATCATCTAATTTTTTATAATCATTTATATCATATCTATTTGCTGGTATTACTTTTATCCCCTCTGCTTTTAAAAATTGTTTCATTACATATTTATCCATACCTATGGCAGAAGATATAGTATCACATCCTACAACTGGTATATCAAAAGTATGTAAAAACCCTTGCAAATTCCCATCTTCTACATTTGTGCCGTGAACTATTGGAAAGGCTATATCTATTTCTTTTATAAATTTTCTAAATATTGAATTACTATCATTTATATAAACCTTATTATTTTTTCTAACAAGTTCTACTCTTTTACACTTACTTAATAATTTCTTTGTATCCCTAAAATTTTTTATATCAAATAGCAAACTACTATGATAATAAAATTCACCACTCTTTGATATGTAAATAGGAATTATATTATATTTTTCTCTATCCATATTTTCAATTGCTTGGATAGCAGAAATAATTGATACTTCATGTTCTGTGGATTTACCACCAAACATAACCATTAAGTTTAATTTCATTTCTCACTCCTCTTAATAATTATCAGGCAAATCATTTTCTATTAAAATGATTTTTTTGTCAAAAGTTGATTTCATAGCATCTTCGTATGCGATTTTAAAATCATCAAAATATTTTAATTCTATTTTACTTTCATAATCATTACTAACACTTCTTATTCCATCACTTAAAGCATCCTTATTGGTCTTTCCCACTATTATAGCACTATCACAGTATTTCGCAATACTCACACCTAAATCAAAATTTTCATCATACTGTTTATCTCCAAGCTCAACCATTCCAGGTGTAATGATTATTTTTTTATAATCATTAAAATTTAAAAGTAGCTTAACTGCATTTCTTGCTCCTATTGGATTACTATTATATGCATCATCTATTAAAAAAGTTTTGTCATCAATCTTTTTTAATTCAAGTCTATGTTCTACTTGTTTTAAATTCTTTATAGCCATTTGGATATCACTTACTTCTATCTCCATAAGTAATGAAAAACTTACAACTGCTATGATATTTATGATATTATGTTCCCCTATTACTTTTGTTTCTATTTCAAATGAGACATTTTGCTTTTTTGCTACAAAGTCAAATTTAACTTCTAAATTTTCATATCTAATATTCTTTACATAAAAATCATTAGTTTCTTTTAAACCATAAGTCCATATATATTTTTTCTCTCCAGCAGTGTATTCATTGTATTTATTTAAAATATATTCATTATCAGTATTTAGCAAAATTATATTATTATTTTTTTTCTCTAAATTTTTATTTTCACTAATTTTTTTTAGCACACTATCTACTAATTCAAATTTTGTATTAACTACATTTTCTATATTTTTAAATGTATCAAGATGTTGAGCCCCTATAGATGTAATAATACAACTATCAGGTTTTACTATATCGCAAATCTCTTTTATATCACCTTTTCTTCTCGCTCCCATCTCTGTTATAAATAGATCATCTATATTTTTTAAATTATTATTTATAGTCATACAGATGCCCATAGGGGTGTTGAAGCTACCTTCGGTTTTACAGGTCATATATTTTTTTGAAAGAACTTCATATAAAAAATGTTTAGTTGTTGTCTTTCCATAACTTCCAGTTATTCCTATCACTGATAAATCTGTATTTTTATTTAAAACTTTTTTTGCACTATTTATATATTTTAATTTAAGTAAATTTTCAATTGGAGTCATAATTAAAAATACTAAAAAATTTATAACATTAGTAAATCCAACTACAAGCTCTCCAATGATTATAAAAAAACCAAAACCAAACTCATTAAAAACATTAACCAAAATACACAAAACAAATATTAAAAAAATTATATTTGCAATAAACATTCTTATTATTCTTTTAGTCCATACCAATTTCTTTTTTTGTTTTTTTGGTATATTTTGTCCCGTAATAATTATCAATAAAAATATATTTGCAATACATAATAATATATAAAATGTTAAACTCATATGAGTTATATTGATTACGGTAAATATACTCACTGCAAACAATAAAAAATTAATAATAAAATTTTCTATATTTTTTTTATACCATATTATTTGCTGATCAATATTGTATGAATTTAGTTGCATTATATGAATTGATTTTATTGTTATCAAACTAACTACAATAAATACCCATAAACTGTAAATAATAAATATCATTTATATCCTCACATTATTATTTTTTATTAGGGCTCCCAAAGGTTCGCCCCCTACGGGTTAACACTACTGTCTTATTATGGGGCTCGTAGTGCTTCGCCCCTACAACTATCGCTACTGTCTTGCTACGGGCTCGTAGTACTTCGCCCCTACGGCTACCACCACTTTTTTGCAAACGGGCTCGCGATGCTTCGCCCCTACGATTTTATTTCAGCCCTACGGACTGACATTACTGTTTTATATTAGGGCTCCCAAAGGTTCTCCCCTACGGGTTAACACTACTGTCTTATTATGGGGCTCGTAGTACTTCGCCCCTACGACTATCGCTACTGTCTTGCTACGGGCTCGTGGTACTTCGCCCCTACAAACATTACTCGCTCCTACAGATTAAAAAAGGATTCCAAAACTTTTATATAAGTGTATTCATCCTGTAAAAAAGAAAAATGGGATGTATTTTTTAAAATAACAAGTCCACTATTCTCAATCTCTCGCTCCATTACTTTTGCATCAGTTATCGGTGTGTCCGTATCATTTTCTCCCCAAATAATTAAAGTTTCTTTTTTGATATTTTTTAAATATGGTGTCAAGTCTTCATTTATTGACTTAACCATTGTTTCTCTTAAAAAATTTGTTGCATTTTTATAATCGCTTGAACCAAATTTCTTTTTTAAACTATTGAGACTTCTTTCTCTAATTTTTTTACTTGGTATAATATTGATAACACATTTTAAAACCTTATAAACTATAACTTTTACTCTTTTTACAAAACTTAATTTATGCTTTATCCCAGCAGAATCTATCAAAACATTTTTTACAATATTTATATTTTCTAATTCTCTACTATTTAATTTTATTATAATTCTCCCACCATATGAATGTCCCAATAGAACTACATTTTTTATTTTTAAATATTCTAAAAATTTTACTACAATATCACAATAATCATCAACATTAAAACTTCTTTTCAATTCTCCACTCAAACCAAAACCTGGCAAATCTATCGCAAGCACTCTATATTTTTTTTTAAGTGTTTCTATAGTTCTATTAAAATATCTAATGTCTGCACCCCATCCGTGCAATAAGAGTATTGAAAATGTATTATCTATTGAATCCACTGTATCTATATAATTAATTTTTATACCATCTATCTCAACAAACATTAAATTTTAATGCTCCCATTTCTTATTAATTTTATTTCATCTCCTGTCACATCAACTATTGTGGATGAAATACCACTGCTTTCCTTATTTGACATTATTATATAATCTAAACTATCTCCAAACTTTTTTATAATTTCATCTATATCTTTACAAGGTTCATCACCTGATATATTTAGAGATGTTTGTGCCAAATCAAAATCTATCCTTGACAATAACTTTTGCAAAAATAAATCATTTGGCATTCTAATTCCTATAGTTTTTTTATCTATTGAAAAATTGTTAATATATTTTTCTTTTAACCTATAAATTATTGTAAGAGCACCAGGCCAATTTTTATACAAATTTTTTACTTCACTTTTAATCTTTCCATTAATTTCTGTTATTTCTTCTATCCGTTTTATAATTTCTTGTTTTGATTTTCCACATAAAAATATACCTATTGGTTTTTTTTTGTCTCTTTCTTTTATACTATATATTTTTTTTATTGCTAAACTTTCATCTACCTTACAAATAATTCCAGACACAGTATCTGTCATTAAGCCAAATATTTTTCCCTTTCTAAGTTCTTTTATTATTTTTTCTAATTCATTTTCATAAATTATATTTGACATATTTTTATATTGAGAGATTAATATTTTTATTTGACATTTTATATTTACTATATTTAACATTTGCAGAATCAAACATTCTCTTTGATGATTTTATTTCTGCCGTATTTGCATATTTATCTTCAAGATAAATGATTTCAGTTATTCCTACTTGAATCAAAGCCTTCGCACATTCATTGCAAGGAAAAAGAGTTGTATATACTCTTGCTCCTTTTAAACCATAACCTCTAAAATTTAAAATCGCATTTAACTCAGCATGTGCTACATAGTTATATTTTGTATCATAACTTGTGTCTCCCACTCTATCCCAAGGGAATTCATCATCACTACAACCCTTAGGGAAACCATTATAGCCAACCGATAAAATCTTATTATCACTATCAACTATGCAACAACCTACTTGTGTAGATGGATCTTTTGACCTATAAGATGAAATTATAGCTATTGACATAAAATATTCATCCCAATTTATATAGTCTTCTCTCTTTCCCATACCTTTCCCTATATACCATTTATATTTAATATTTTAAAAAAATCTTCTCTCTCTTGAGTTAATTTCCAAGCTGCTACTCCTGCCAAATCTTCTTTTACTATCTCATAAAGTTTTATCCCTATACTCGTAGAATCTTCCATCCAACATTCTATTTTTGAACCGCTACTTGTTTCTACAAAACCATAATTTTGCCCTGTCTCTTCGTCAAAATCAAAAGTTTTTATTCCTTTTCTCTTACACTCTGCTTCTGCATCGTTAGAGCCATAAGCCGCCGAATCTACATTGCCATTTTCATCTGTAGTCCATATTCTTGTGTAGAAAGGAACTGCTATAACCAATTTTTCTTTATCAACCTTTTCAAGTGATAATTCTATTCCTTGTCTAACAAATGAAATAGATGACACACTGCCAGCATCTGAACCCTTGTAGTGCTCATCATAACACATAATAATTACATAATCACAATATTTCCCAAGCTCTGCAATATTGTAATGTCTATTCATTTTAAAGGGAATATATGTATCAACACTAAAAGTTACTTTTCTCTTTGTCAATTCAATAGACAATTCTTTTACAAACTCAATAAAATGTTCTGCCGATTCAGCATTCAATCCTTCTATATCAAGATTTATACCATCAAGACTACATACTTCTATTTCTCTTATTATTTTGTCTATCATCTTGCGGCGAATAAAACTACTTGAAAATATTTTTTTATCATCTCTTGCCCCCATATCAAAGTTATTAACAGTAGCCCATACCTTTAATCCTTTTTTTTGACAAGATTTTACATATTCTGCATTTGCAAGAGACCTTATATCTCCATTATCATTTTTTATCGTATACCAAGTTGGTGCTATGACATTCATTCCTTTTGTATTTTTTAATAAATCTGTCAATCTATTTGCTGCATAGTTTGAAAATACTTGATGAAATCCCAATACGACTTTGTCATTTATTCCATACCACTCTTTTTTTAACTCAACAAAATTACTTGATGGCTCTCTATATGTTTCATTTTCAAGTTTCGTATTCCTCACATATCCAATAAATCCAGAGGCCGTTTTTACTTTACACCATTTAACCATTTGTTCTAAAATCTTTACTTCTTCGCCTTTTTTACAATCAGCCACAATTGCACTCTTGTTTCCACCTCTAATTCTTGCAGCCTCAGAACTCTTTAGATATGCAAGTCTCTCTCTCTCCCAATCATTATATATATATATTCTCTTGTTTTCGTGCATCAAATGTGTATCAAATCTTATTTTAGTAAAGTCTGCTACAAAATTTATCAGTAAATATGGTTCATCTCTAAATACCACATATTTTGAATTGCCAACTTGGTGTATATCATTTTCTCCAAAACTATTTATCTCATCAACAGTAGTATATAATATTCTTCTCAAATCTTTCGCATAATAAAAACCATTATTCAAATATTTTTTTACCCAAGACATAGAGAGATATGCTGCATTATTGATACAAATTCCCTGATACTTTTCACCATTTTCTTTATTTACTTGCAATATATCATTTATATATATTGCAACATTATCATCTTTAGCACCAGTATACTCAAAAAGATTTACTCTCTCCCTTGTGAGTGAATATCTTTTATATAAAGCACCACCAAAAAAAGTAATAATAACTAATATTATTATTAAAAAAAACATTTTTGAACTTGTTTTTATTTTTTTCTTTCTACTCTTTCCCATTTTATCCTTCAAGTGATTCCTTATCCTTATATACTAAAACCCCATTGCACAAAGTATACATTACTTTACCTACAAGTTGCACTCCTATGAGTGGAGTATTTTTTGACTTTGATGCTATATCTTCTTCTACCAATTTCCATTTTTTATTAGGATCAAATATAGTTATGTTTGCTGGTGTTCCCACTTTCAATTCTCCTGCACCATCTTCATCAAGTTTAAATACCCTTGCAGGATTTAAACTAATTTTTTCTATGACTTCGCTCCAACTGAGTTTATTTTGTTGCACTAACTTTGCTCCACATATTCCAAGAACTGTTTCAAGCCCTATGCTACCACAAGCGGCATTTTTTATTTTTTCTTCTTTATCTTCTGCTTTGCATGGCATATGATTACTTGATATTATATCAATCGTGCCATCTGCCAGCCCTTTAATTATTGCCTTCCTATCTGCTTCTGTCCTAAGTGGTGGCAAAACTTTTGCATTTGTACCTGATTTTGTTATTGCATCTTCTGTTAGTGCAATACTTATCGCTTGAACTTCTGCAAATATATTTTCATTATCTATTTTTTCTTTTCTAATCATTTCTATTGATTCTTTTGTGGATACATAAGCAAAATCAACTACTGCATTTGTCATTTTTGCGAGCTCCAAATTCATTTGTAAATCAAGTATTTCATTTTCTGCTTTTTCGCAAGCCTTATATCCAAGACTCTTTGATACTTTTCCTTCATTTATTCCATTTATCTTAACACCGTTTTGCAAACCTGAATAAATCGAGATTGGCATATTTAAACTTTTTGCTTCGAGCATAGCATCTTGAAGCAAAGACTTATCTTGTATTGGCTTTAATCCATCATAAAAACCTATGGCTCCATGATTTGCCAAAAATCTCAAGTCTGCCATTTCAAAGCCTGCTCTATCATTTGTCACTGCAGCACATGGAAAAATATTTATTGGCATAATATCACTATATTCATTTATGTATTCTATTACATTGCATTGAGATGGAGCTGGTTTATTCTCTGTTCCAAGAACAACATGAGTGAAACCACCCTTCGCTGCAGAGAGAGAACCAGTTTTTAAATCCTCTCTTGATGTGACCCCTGGATCACAAAAATTAGGATGTAAATCCACAAAACCTGGTGCAACCACAAATCCTGCTACATCAAGTATGTAATCATAACTCTCATTTATCTTCTTTTCAATTTTTATAATCTCTCCATCTTCTATCAGTATATCAAGTTTATCTTCTTTTTGATTTTTAGGATCTATAACCAATCCATTTTTAATTAATACTAACATATTATTTCCTTTATTCTTCACTTATTATTTTTAAATCTTTTATTGCTTGATTTAGTATTTTACTTTTTCTCGCATTATCATACACATATACATCCCCCATAGATTGTTTATAAAGTGCATATGATACATCTTTCCCATAATCATTGTATAATGCTATATCATTATACCAATCTTCCATATCATTATCTTCCATTTTTACATCATACCTTTTCTCAAGCTCATCAAGTATCATATCTTCTCTTATCGTATATGTCGCAGATAATTTTAATTCTTGCATTATTAAATTGATATCACTAATTGTCATTTTTAAAAATTCCAATATCCCCATCCCTTGTATATATGCAAGCCTCTTTTGCTCTGTCAGTATTTTTGTCATCTTCCAAGCAACTCCTACTTCACTTGGAGTGGCTTCTACCTCATTTAATAAATAGTTTAATAATTTATTTTTTATGCTCTCGTTTCTTGCATATTCACTTCTAAACTCCAAATCTTTTTTTATCTCTTCCCTGTATGCTTCTGATGTAGTAGCACCTATCCTTGAATATTTTGTTATAAAATCATAATCCACTTCTGGTGTATATTTTTCTTCTATATATCTTATTGTTATATAAAATATTGCAGTTTTTCCTCTTAACTCTTCTTTTTCTACATCATATGGGAAATTTACAGTTATTCTAAATCTCTCCTGTACCTTGTGCCCCAATATTTGTGATTCAAATCCTTCTATATATCCACCATCGCCTATAACTATTTTTTGGTTTTCTGCACTGCTTCCATCAAAAGGCATTCCATCTATAGTTCCTTCATAATCAACAACTACTCTATCTCCCATCTTCACACCTCTTTTTTCCTTTACGGTTCTATACGACACTGCCCTATCTCTCTTTTGTTCTATGTAAGCCTCGATATTTTTTGTAGTAATTTCTGGAAGTTCTGGCTCATTTATAGTTATTTCTGATACTTCTTGCATCTTTATATCCCCAAGTGGATTTGGCTTTTCTATTAATTCTATCCTATCAAGTGCATCTTTTAATTGTATTTCTGACATAGTAGCCGTAGTTAAATAATACCCTGATTTTACAAGTCTTGAATCAACCATCTTATCGCCCAAGCTCACATATTGAATATTATCATTAGAACAAGAAGCTAAAATTATCGATACAAAAGCACAAATTAAAAACTTATTTTTCATTAATGCTTCTCCTAAAAATTATTTTTTAAAAATGCTTTATAAGCAAGGTATGTTTCGTATACATCAAGTTTACTTGTTAGTTCATAAGGAGAGTGCATAGAAAGAACTGCTACCCCTATATCTATAGTGTCAATATTCCTTTGACTCATATACATAGCAATAGTTCCCCCACCCCCTATATCAACTTTACCAAGTTCACCTGTCTGCCAAGTCACATTATCATTATCTAAAATATTCAAAACTCTTGCCATAGTTTCTGCTGATGCATCATTTGATTGAGACTTTCCCCTATGCCCTGTAAACTTTGTGACTACCACACCTTTATTTATAAAAGATGAATTTCTCTTTTCAAACACATCAGCAAATGTTGGATCATATGCACTATTCACATCACTTGAAAAGCACATGGACTTTCTATACACATCTCTTGTTTTTACATTCAATAACTCTGCAAAATCCTCTACTATATCAAATAAAAAATTTGATACCATCCCAGTATTCCCTTCGCTACCAATTTCTTCTTTGTCTGTAAATACTGTAAATGAAGTTTTTTGATTATCTATATTTTCTATTTCTGCCATAAGTGCAGGATATGCACACACTCTATCATCTTGACCATAGGCAGCAATCATTGACCTGTCAAAACCTATATCAGATGCTTTAAAAGCTGGCACAAATTCTATCTCTGCTCTCACAAAATCTTTTTCTGTTATACCATATTCCTTATTTAATATACTAAGTACATATCTCTTCACTGCATCTTTTATATCTTTTTCATCTTTATCGATAAATGGCAAACTTCCTATAACTATATTTAATTCTTCACCTGTTATGCCTTCACTTAATTTTCTTTCTGATTGTTTTTGTCCAAGATGAGGTAGTAAATCTGTGATTAAAAATTTTGTATCTTTATCATCTTCACCAATATTTAAATCAAGACTTTTACCATTTTCCAAAAATATTTTTCCATGCATTGAAAGGGGAATTGTAGGCCACTGATATTTTTTAATGCCACCATAATAATGAGTTTTAAAATATGCAATATCATCTGTTTCATAAATTGGATTTGCTTTCAAATCAAGCCTTGGGCTATCTATATGTGAAACTACAAAATTAATTCCATTATCAAACATTTCCTTTCCCATAGTCACAAGGACAACTGCTTTATTTCTATTATTTATAAAATATTTTCCATTAGGTTCAATTTTATTTTCAAACTCTTTATAGCCATTTTTTTTTGCAATTTCAATTATGCTCTTTACACATTCTCTCTCCGTTTTATTTTTTGTTATAAAATTTTTATATCCCTCGCAAAATTCATATGCTTTATCTTTTTTTTCTGCGGAAGTATTCATAATATGCTTATATTCATAACCAAAATTTTCTACTTTATTACTCATAAAAACTCCTTTTTATTTTACTATTCCTATTTTATAAAGAGGCCAATATACAAAATATGCTTTTGCTTCTATATCTTTTATGGGAACGAATGTTTTGTTCCAAAATCTACTATCTTCACTATCATTTCTATTGTCGCCAAGTAATAAAAAGCAATCATCTGGCACTACTACATCTATTCCTTTATACATATTTGAATCAACTATCATAGGTTCATTTAAATACGATTCTGTATATTGTTCTCCATTTATATAAACATGCCCACAAGGGACTTGCATTGGCTCTCTAAATTCTATCGCTCTAAACATTTCACTATCTGCAATATAATCAGCTTTAATTTCTATTCGTTCGCCAGGAAGCCCTATGACTCTCTTTATGTAATGAACTTTTTCACTTCCCCTACTCTCTTCATTACAATTAGGGCATTTATTTTCATCATTTTTTTGATACATATTATGGCATTTTTTACAATTAAAGCCATAATCAAATATCACAACATCCCCTCTTTTTACGGATGTAAATAAATAATTTAATCTAAACCCAAAAAGTCTACTTCCCACAGGGAGATTTGGAACCATTGAAGGGGTTGGAATAAAAGAATTTGTCAAAATAAAATTATTGATGACAAGGGCGAAAACCACAGCTATTATAAGTGTCTTAACCCACTCTATTATATTTTTAATTTTTTCATCTGCAAAATCTATATTAAATTTCATAACTCTTTATTTTATCAAATTGATTATATTTTAGCAAGTAATAATATAGAAATGATTAAATTTAATTATAAAAAAACTCTAATCAATAGATTAGAGCCTATATTTAATATAAATTTTGTCTTATTTCCTGTCACAAAATTTGTATAGATCCTATATCAATATTTATAATATTTTTCTTTTATTCCTTTATAAACCACATCTTTATACTCTTCACTATCATTTATATTAATATTCATTCTGTCAAGTTCATTAAAAGCATCTATTCTACTTTGATAAAAAACTTCATTGTCATTAATAGCAAATGGCAATGTTTTCATTTTAATAGATTTTTTTAAAAATAGTTTAATCGCTGTATTTAAATCAAGACCTATATCTTCATATATTTTTGTGGCATCTTTTTTTATTTTTTCTTCTACCCTAAATTGTATAAGTGAATTAACCATGTTTTTCTCCCTAACATATTGTATGCTATTTGTATGTGTTTGTCAACATATGTTTACATGCAGAACTTGTATTTTCAGCAGTTATATAATTCTTTTGCTTTTAATTCCATTTGTCTATTTTAATATTAAATTCAATATCTATTCCCAATATAATTTTCAATTTTACTCTTCAATTCTTCAAAAACAGGTATATATTTTTTTATAATTTTATCATATTGTTCATAAGCAAAAACAAAATCATAGTCGTGGCTTAAATTATTCCTATCATCAAGCATATCAAGCCAAATGTCGCTTTTTATTAATTCTACACTTGCAGCCTTTTTAAGTGTTTCTTTTGGCGAACCAGAAGGAAAATCCATTATTCCAAACTCATCATTTAATACTTCCTTTATTATTTTCCATGAAATATCAAAAGTTAAATTAAAAATCATAATTGTCCCAGACAATACAAAAATATTGTTTTTATCTTGATTTTTTGCCATAAGCAAGTTATCAAGAGATTTTTTATATGATTCAAATCTTTTAATATATAATTTTTGCATATCTATCTATTTCCTCTTTTAAAAATTTATTTTTAATTTTATCCAAATCAAATATATTTATTATTTTTAATGTTCTAATATTTTCAATATCTTCACAAAGTGTTCGAAAATTTTTTACACCCTCTACAACTATATCAACATCACTGCCACTTCTCTCTGTCCCCTTCGCATACGATCCAAATAAATATAAATGTGAAACCAAATTTGATTTACACACTTTTTCAATTTCTAATAATAAATTATTTATTTTTTCATCTTTTATATCAAGCATTTTTACTATATTATGTATGTTGCTAAAATCAATATGTTTACATCTATTAATATTCTATTTATTATAAAAAAATTTTTATATATTTTTATATCTATTTCTTTAATATTGCAATCTCAAATGAATTGTTAGATTTTTTAGAGTTTTCATAATAAAATCATTATATCACATATTTCATTTTTTGAAAAATAAAAACAAGGAGTTTCCTCCTTGTTTTCCCTTGTCTTATTTTATTATTCTTCTGAAATTGCATTTGATGGGCAATTTGCTTCACATGCTCCACAATCTATACAAGTGTCCTTATTTATTTCGTATTTATCTGCTCCCTCTGTTATTGCTTCAACAGGACACTCTCCTGCACAAGTTCCACACTTTACACATTCATCACTAATAACTCTTGGCATATAGCCACCTCCTAAAATTATTTATTTATTTGTTCTAATATGCTTGATACATCGAGCCCATGCACCATACATGCCTCTTCCAATGTTTCCATAAGAGAAGAAGGACATCCTATACAATGCATCCCAGCACTTGATAAAACATTAACTGCTTTATCAGAATCATCAGAGTTCAAAATTTCTGCAATCTTCATATCTTTAGTTACCATATGATACCTCCCATATACATATTTTTATAATTAATTAATGTTATATCAATAGTTATTTGTTGTATCCTACTTGGCATATGAATAAATCAAAATCGTAGGGGTAAATTTTTCGTTTATTTTTTTAATATTTTTGTGCTGTCTCTTCCCCCACCTTACTTTTATAATAAATTTAATTTCTCAACTGCCTTCTCTTTTATTATAACCTGATAATGTTCTGAATAATATGCCAAATTATAATCAAGCCCTGCTATCTTCTCCCCATACTCTGCCAGAGTATTACAAATTTTATTGAAACTATCAAGAAAACTTGCATCACTATAAGAAGGCAAACTTAACACGAGATAATAAATCTTATTTTTTTCATTTTTATATAATATGCTATCACAAACATTTGTCGTTATATGTTTACAAGCATCTGCTGCTTTATCTATGCTTCCAAAAGCAAATATTTTAACTATATCGCCATTTTTATTAGGTTTATCATCATTACTTGTCTCTACTTCTCTCAAATTATTTCCTCTCTGATTTTTGAGTTCTTCTTCAAGCCTGTCAAAGGCACCCTCCAAAACTTCAAAAAGAGATTGCATAGGCACTTGCTTCATAGGAGCAAATTTTGAAAATCTCACATCAAGCTCATCAGGAGCATCAACTTTTGTCAATATCACTTCTATTGCTCCCCCTTTTAAAGGTATTGCTTCTATCACGATAGGGGTTCCATCCACAAAACCCAGCTCATCACTTGCTCTATTAATCATCTCTTCAAATAATTTTTTTGTTTTCATAGAGCCATAAGCCATATCGTCTACATTTAATTGTCTCTGTGTTAATTCCTCTCTATCAATTAGACATCTTATTGAATTTTCACTAAGTCTCTCAAATTTCATATATTCTCCTAATTAAGCAATTTTACTATATTATAATTTTTTTTTCAATAGTGCAGTTATAAAAATAGTGATATTTTTGTGAAATATTTTTTACGACAAACTCTAATAATAGACATTTTAGAGATTTCCTTATTCATTTAATATATCCATTATTGTTTTTTCTTCTTTTTCCCTAATACTCTTTAATATTCCAAGTCTCTCCATTTCTTTTATAACACTTGTATTTAATTTCCCTCTCTTTCTCAAATCTTCCTTTGACTGAAATGGAGCCTTTTTTGCCTCTTCACAAAATGTATTTGCTGTCACACTACTAATACCATTTATACTTGTAAGTCCTGCCATAATCTTTCCATCAACCACTGTATAATCTTCTGCTTTTGCTTTATAAATATCCATTTCTTTCCACTCAATCCCCCGAACAAGCATTTCTTCTGTAACCTTTAATAGCATTCCAAGTGATATTGCTTTATCTTCACTCATTTCATCATTATCTTCTTTATTATATTCATCTACTGACCCTGCCATTTCTCTAATCTTTTTCATATTATATCTAAGAGTTTCCAAATCTGTGCACATCAAACTATAGTCAGCACTATTTTTGTTGTTCGTTGCAGAAAAAAAAGCAGTATAAAATGCTACTGGGTAATGCACCTTATAATAGGCAATCCTAAGAGAAGTTACCACATAAGCTGCTGCATGTGCTTTAGGAAATAAATATTTTATTTTTTTACAAGAATCTATATACCAATCAGGAACAGAAACTTTTTTCATATCATCAATATATTTATCTGTAAGTCCTGCCCCCTTCCTTACCTTTTCCATTATGTCAAATGCCTCTTGCTTATTCATTCCTTTTTCAATTAGATATAACATTATATCATCTCTACAACAAGCACACTCACTTATTTTTGCCACATTATTTAAAACTAATTCTCTAATATTTCCTTGCCACACATTAGTCCCATGTGCAAGCCCTGAAATCCTAATTATATCTGCCACATTTTGTGGCTTTGCTTCCTTTACAAGATTCATTGCAAAATTTGTTCCAAATTCTGGTATAGCAAGACATCCAAGTGTAAGTCCCTTTATATCACCATTTTTTATTCCTAAACTATCCAATCCCTTAAACAAATCTATTACTTCTTTTTCATAAAAAGGAACTGTGAGAGGATTAACTCCTGTTAAATCTTGTAAAATTTTCAAAAACACCAAAGTCGTGTGACCTAATATGTCAAGTTTTAATAAATTTTCATCAATTTTATGATAATCAAAATGTGTAGAAACTTCATCATCCATTTTATTTGCTGGATGGTTTATCGGTGTAAAGGTATATATATATTCATCCTTTGGAACCACCACCATACCACCTGGATGAGTTCCAGTAGTTCTCTTTACATCACGAAGTCCTGTCTTTTCTCTGTTATATTCAACTCTTCTCTTATTTGTATTATTTTCTTCATTAAATTTTTCAACATAACTAAATGCAGTCTTATCTGCAACAGTTAAAACCGTTCCCGATTTGATTGCATGATCTGCTCCAAAAAATTCTCTCGTAAACTGATGCACTCTTGACTGATACCTTGCACTAAAATTCAAATCAATATCTGGTTCTTTTGCCTTTCCACCATCAATCCCCAAAAAGGTATCAAATGGAATATTGGCTCCATCCTTTAACATTTTTTCGCCACATATAGGACAGACCATATCTGGCATATCAAACCCAGTCTCAGTTTGATATTTGTTTGTCCTTTCATCATATATTACTTTTTTGCAATTAGGACATAAATAATGTGCTGGCAAAGGATTTACCTCAGACACACCTATTAGATTTGCAACAAAAGAAGAACCTACTGAACCTCTTGAACCCACATACCAACCATTATCCATAGAGTTGTCTATTAATCTTTTAGCAGTTATATAGAGAACACTATATCCATTATCAATAATTTTACTCAACTCTTTTTCTAATCTCTCTATAAATTCTTTTGGAGGATTGTCTCCATATCTATTTTTAATTTCATCATAACACCTATTTTTTAGCTCTTCATCACTCCCCTCAATTCTTGGGGGACATTTGTCAAGCCTTATAGGGAGAACATTATCTTCTATCATATCATTTATCAAATTTGTATTTTTAATAACTACTTCATATGCCTTTTCATTTCCCAAGTATTCAAACTCTTTTAACATTTCATCAGTAGTCCTAAAATACAAATCTTCTACCCCAACGATTTCTTCCATTGTTTCTTCTGTTCTAATAACTCTTCCCTCTTTATCAATATTTTTCTTTTGATGCTCTATTCCATACCGTAGCATTGTCCTATATATTTTATCTTCTTTATCTACATAATGACTATCACAAGTTGCTATAACAGGTTTATCAAGTTTTTCCCCCAACTCAATTACTTTTTTATTTAAATCTTGTAAATCCTCTATAGTATTAATATTATTATCTTCTGCAAGCAAAAAGGAATTATTACCAAGTGGTTGTATTTCAAGATAATCATAAAACTTTGCCATCTCCAATAACTCCCCATCATTTCTACCATCCTTTATAGCCTCCATTAATTCACCTTTTACACAGGCAGAACCCAATATTAATCCATCTCTATACTTCATTATATTGGATTTTGTCATCTTTGGCTTACGGTAAAAATAGTCTACATAACTATCTGATATTAATTTATATAGATTTACTCTCCCTACATCATTTTTTGCAAGAAGTATAATATGATTTGCTTTTTGCTTTCGTATTGACTCTTTTTGGGGGCTAAACAATGTATTTACTTCACAAAAATCATTTATCTGTTCTAATGTATTTCCCAACAAATATTTATACATTTCATATGTTATGTCTACTCTGTTTTGCAAAATATCAAATTCTGTAACATTTAATTTTAAAAATTTACTTACAGATTTTAGGTTGGTTGTCTTTACTATATCTGTAAGTCTAAGTAAATTGCTTATGTCAAAAACATTTTTGTCAAATTCTATATTGTACTCTCTAAATCTCTCTTGCAAAAATTTATAAATAAAACTTGATTGAAAAGTTATTATGCATTTTGTATCTTTCAAAAATTCCCATAATTCTCTTATGACTACATCTTCTGTATCTGCATTTTTTAAATCGTAATCACTTATTCCATATTTTTTCTTTATTACAAAATCTATTGGCTTTTTGGGATTGATTATTTTATTAAATTCAGCAACTACATCTTTTTTAATCATTTTTACTGCTCTTATTTGCAACAACTTATCTCTTTTGAAATTATAGCCTGTAGTGTTTATATCAATTAGAACTGTAGCTTCATTTATATCTATTTTTTCATTTGCTCTCTTTAAATTTTTATCAAGAAAACTATATACTTCATCATTTACAAGATAACCCTCAACTCCAATTATCAATTTTAAATTTTTCTTTTTAGATTTTATATACTTATATGCACCAGGAAGACCATGTATACATCCATGATCAGTTATTGCAAGGGCTTTCATTCCAAATTTTATCGCAGCTTCAATATAATCTTCTACTGCACCTACCCCATCCATTTCGCTATATTTAGTATGAGCATGAAATTCTATTCTCTTTTCTACACTTGTATCTTCCCTATTAGTTACAAACAATATATAATTGTCATCATCTGTCCTCCCTTTAATCTCTACATAATCAGTAGCACCAACTATTTTTATAGATTTTATATGCTCAATCATCAATTCTTTATAATAAGAATCATGCTTTATTTCAGCTCTAATAGCGAGCTTAACACCTTTTTTTATTCTCTTTTTTATTATTTTTTCTGCTTCATCAGCACTATCTGGCTTTACAAAAATTATACAAAATATTGAATCTTTTTCGTCAGTCAAAGAAATCAAGCACTTCAAATAATTACTTTTTGCTGTCCTATTTACTTCTATGTCAAAAACTGTCCCTACAACTACTACATCACTCTCTTCATTTACAATTTCTGATATTTTAATTTCTTTCTTGCCACTAACCAAAACTTTCCCAAATATATTTTCATCTTCGTCATAAAATATGTTTTTTCTATACTTATTTTCTGCCGTTGTTCCCTTTTTAAAACCTATCAATTCGCTTTCTTCATTTACCTTTTTTTCATCTTGCCATACTCTTTCATCCAGCTTTTCTTCTTCTATTTTTCTTATTATAAAATCTTTTTCTCTCTCTATATCATTTTTTATAGTTAGATTTATTGAAATATTATATCTTTCCTTAAAAAAATTACTTAAATATTCTTTTAATTCTGCTATTTTTTGATTTAAAACATCACTATTAATAATACCAAATGTAATTTCTCTATTTTCATCATCAATAGAAATTTTTGCTTTGTTAAATACTATAAATAAAAGTTTATCTATTCCTTGCAACTCCTGTTTTATAGTTTCTTTTTCATATTCAATTATATCTGATATTTTATATTCTTCTTCAAGTTCATACCTAATTTTGATTTTTACATTTACTTTTTTATCCTTAAAAGCATTTTCTTTAAAATTAACCCTCAATCTATCCAATATTTCATATGGCAAAATTTCTTTTGACACAACAAAAAAAACATAAGAAGTCATATCCTTGCTTCTTGTTATTTTTTCTACTACTGCATCTTCCAAATACTTTTTATCAAAATCTGATATCTTGAGAAAATCTATATCACATATTTTTTTCAACTAAGCTATCCTCTTTATATATCATATCCGTCGCATCTTTTAATAAATCTAAAAATTTAAATTTTTTATCTTCATATATTACTGCACTATGGCAAGAATTTTGTTTTGGTATTGATACTGAGCCACAATTTACATATACATAATTTTCATATCTCACAAAGCAAGGCACATGGAAATGTCCATTTAGCAAAACATCTATTCCTTTAAATGATGGTAATTTGTTTTCATTATAGATATGTCCATGTGTCGCAAAAAAATTATAATTATCTATATTAATAATTGTATTATCCTGCATTATAGGAAAATCCAACAAACTTTGGTCAACTTCTCCATCACAATTACCTCTAACTGCTATTATTTCATTTGCAAGACTATTTAAAATTTCTGCTACTTTTTTTACTTCATAACCATTTGGCAAATCATTTCTTGGTCCATGATACAAAATATCTCCAAGTAAAATCAATGTATCACAATTTTCTCTCTTATATGCATCAAGCATTTTCTCTACATAAAAACTACTCCCATGTAAATCAGATGCTATCATAATTTTTTTTAATTTATTCATATATAAAACTAACCACCATTTTTTATCTGTTTAACTATATTTAATACATTTGTTAAATAATTATTCTGCATACCGAATGAATAACTTGCTCCCATTACTTGATTATTATATGTCATAGCACTTAATTGAGAAATTATTGCTGAGTCATTATTCCACACACTTTCTTTTGCAAAATGCAATACATTAGAGCCAAGCTGCTCTGTTAAATCTCTACTTATCAATACTGATTGAACTTTTGGTTCTGTTGTTGGACTTCCTTGTAATAGTGTCCCATCTTCTCCAAAATACAAACTCTTTCCATCTATATACTGCCAACCTTTAACCATTGCACCTTTTGTCTGGTCGTTTGCATTACTTAAATAATAATATTTTCCATTATTAACAACCCAACCTGTAACCATATTGCCTGCTGCATCAAATAGATACCAATTATTTTGATTATTAGAATCTAATTTAAACCAACCTGATACATAATACTCTTTTGCACCTGTTGCTGATACATCAAAATGTTTCCAATTATTCGTTGTAGGGTCATACTCCCAGTTTCCACCAGATAGATTTGAATTATTGTTGTTATATGTTTGGAGCATCGCAAGAACATTATTATTTTGATATCCACCTATTATTTGTCCATTGACTTGCATTAAATTTCCATCTGTATTAAATAAATAACTATTTCCATTTATATATTGATTTCCTGTAACCATATAGCCAGCATTATTATTTGTTTCTAAGTAATAATTTTTATTATTTAATGTTATCCAACCAGTAGCCATATCACCCGTTTGAGTGTCAAAGTAATACCAACGGTCTCCACCATTATATCTTATATAATTCCATCCTGTCAATTTTCCATATGTATTTGAATTTGCTTGCCACTTATTTGTGACAGGATTAATATTCCACAAAACATCTGAAACTGGTTGTGTATAAATTGAATTTCCAGATGGCTCATTTTGTCTAACTCCTACTGATGAGTTTATTTGATTATTCATATTATTAGATAAATCTGGTATAACTTGGTCTCCAATAGATACAACAACAGGATAGCTACCATTTGCACCAAATCCAGAGTTATTGTTAAACATTCCATTATTATTTAATGTTCCAACTATTGTTATATTTTGTGGTAATGGAACAGAAGAATTTTGAGTGTTTGTGTTTGTATTTGTATTTGTATTTGTAAAGTAATTTGAAGGAAGCCTATTTGAGCCACCACTTCCTCCTCTATTTCCACTTGACGAACTCACCTTTACCCAAATTGCATAGAGATTTATAGTTTCACCTTCTTTTGCCAAGTCTTTATACTCTACATCTAATCCATATCTTGTGCCATTTCCACTCGAAGCAGAGTTAAATGAATTTAATGAATAACTTGAACCTGCATCAAATACAGCCGTAAATTTCACAACCTCTCCTACTCTCAAAGTGATTTCATATGTATTTTTATTATCTGCTGTAGTCCCTCTTCCATTTGCATTTAGAATAATCGTGTATTTATCACCCAACCAATATGTGATAAATGTTACATCAACCATTTCATCATTTACTGTTCTTGCTGGAATTATTAATTCTCCTATATAACCTTTTGAAGTACTATCTGCAGATTTTTCTGGAACATATTGCCCTTGTCCCCAACCATCAAATTCATATTTATCTCTTGTAGGGATAGGGATTCGCACTTCTTGACCTACTCTTATAAATGTTGGCATATTTTCGAGTTGCAATTCTACTCCATCTTCTGTCACATATTTAATTTCAGCAAGTAATTTTTTACAAATTGGATATAAGACTGCATCTCCCCTACAAATTATACTTGAAACATTTGCAGAAGTTATTATATGAGATTGTGCTTCTGCATAAGTATTATAATTTGTATTATCCTCTGTGAGAGACCATCCCCATATTTGATATACCTCATTTGAATAAGTCACATTTGGAACAGGTATGCTTCTATCATACACTACGGCAAGCGAAGTCGTCCCTACATTGGTTGTATTTGCTGGGAATTTATATTCCCAATAATATGTTAAATTTGTCCACACAGCATATACATCTATTATTGCCTCTTCTTGATTTGTAAGTGGAGTAACTGTATCGTCCTTACCTATAATAACTCCTGTGCTCGTTACCCAATGAGAAAATTCATAACCTTTTAATGTATACTGATTTTCATTTATTTTAGTTGCCGTATTTAATGGCATTAATTGATTTGGCATATTGCCTTCTACTATATTTGTATCGCCTACCTTTGGTGTTGCTGGTGTAGATTTGTTAAATCTAATATAATAGAAATTATCAAACTCATCCCACATCGCAATAAGTTCAACTGTCTTTCCTTGTTGATTTGTCAAGTTCTTGACAGTTGCACCAAGTTGGAACTTTGTATTTGGTATTTCTTCTCCATTTACAATTTCTCTCGCATAAACTGTTCCTTCACTATCTGTATCTGCATCCTTTATATACCAACCTACTTGTTTATGCCCTGCCCAACTATATACTTCTCCTGGTAAAGTAAATGGGTTTCCGTAAGACACATTATTTGTGTTTGGTATTACTTGGCTTGCTTCATTTCCTGCTGCTCCAGTAGAATATGATACATTGTATGTGAGAGAAGTATAGTGTGCATAATATATTGTCTCATAAGCTATACTTGTCCATACCATATTTAAATCAAGTGACTCTGCTGTTGGATCTGTTGGACTCTTTGTCCAAGCCACTACTGTATATCCCGGTCTTATAGGAGTAGGGAAACCATTTACAAAAGTTTTATTTATAGGTTCATTTATGTCTACCAAATATTCCACACGATAAGATTCAATATTTCCCTCTACAAATTTTGCATCCGAAGCATTTGCTTCAAAAATAATTTTTCCTTGTGTTGGTAGATAAATTGCTGCAATCTTTGTCAACTCTTCATTTGTCCAAGCATTAGTTGTATCTAATTTATATTGAGCTTTTGCATTATCATATGTTGTTTGACTTTCAAGAAGTGTCCTAAAATCTACTTCCCCATTATTTTGAACACTCCAATAATCAAATTTATAATTATCGTTTCTACTTGGAACTGGAATATCGCTATATGCTGTAGGCATCTCATCAAAATACATAGTTAAAGTCTTTCTTGCAGAACCATCGCTCCAATATGCACCAGTTCCAATATTTAATTCTACAGAGTATTCTTTATTTACCCACAATGCATAAATATTTTTATTTGTTGTAAATCTCATTACTGAATTATCATTTATTATATCTTCATATGTTGCTCTATCTTTTACTTCTATGTCAGGAGTTAGTGTATAATATCCAAAATTATATCCCTTTCTATCACCTGTTGGTAAATTATCCAAAACACTATCATACCTAACTGTCTTTGTCATTACCGTTTGACCATTTGCAAATCCTGTCAAGTTTGCTTTCGTGCTACCCCTTGATTCTGAAACATCATTTATATGTATATGCAAATCATATTCTCTTCTAGTCCAAACTGCATAGAGCATAACCTTGCCATCTACAGCCACTTCTTTTAATTTATCAAACGGAATTTCTTTTCCATTTTCATATGGCACTTTATAATTTGCACTCTCTGCTTCTTCTGGAACAACTACTCTTTCGCTCCAACCTTCAAATTTGTATCCGTCAATTACATAATCATTAAATACAAAATTATTATTATTGTAAGGTAATATTGTTTGTGGTGCCATTGTGCCTATTACTTCATTGTATCCTTCTCCAAGTGGAGATTCTGGAACAGATGGATTATATATAATCTCTAACTCTTCTATATCCCAAATAGCTTTCAGCACTACCACAGCTGATGGTGTAGCCCTAAGTGGGTTTATATTTTTTTCATTCTCTCCATAAGTCTTTACAACTCTTTCACCATTTTCACCTATACCATAATCATCTTGCCAATACTTTAGTTTAACATTTGGAATACTAAATCCTAGTGCTGGCATATCAAATCTTTCTGACAAACTAAGAGTCATACTCTGCATATTTCCTGTTGCCAAGTCGGAATTTTTGTCAAACATTATTGTATATTCTTGTGCCTTCCACAAACAATAAATAGTTTCATCTTCATCCGACCAGAATAATGTATCATTTGTAACTGTCATAGCACCTTCAACATTTTTCCCTTGTTTTTTATTAAATTCCAAAAAGGCATCTGCTTCAGTATTTGGATATGGCTCGTATAGATTTGATATAGGCTTATATTTTGTAACAGGTATGCTAATTGTATTTGTCCGTCTATTATCAGAATCATAATAGTAGCCACGATCTATTGATGTCACAACATAGAGCATCTTTGTAGCATAACCTATGTATCCACAGTTATGACTATGATATGCACCATATGGAACATCTTCCCCCTCTCTATTTTTGTTATCTATAGTTATAATATCTGATAATTTAAAGCTACCATCTGATATTCCAAGTATTGCACTAATATTATCTAAAATCTTTATATCTCTATCTGTTGCATAATATCTAAGTTTTGTATTTTGCGATATTACATGAGTTGTGTCTGTGTTAAATACTTCCATGCTATCATCTGTTATATATATTCCAAATCCTGTAGCATTAGGATCCATATAGAAATTATCTCCAAATTTAAATTGAATATATCCATTTTTGCCTCTTGTGTCATCTCCTTTATATGCATATGTAGCTGTGCTTCCAACTATTCCTCCACTCAACAAATTAAAGTTATTGGCAAGATTCATATTTGCAGAGATCACATAATTACCTTTTGCCTCTACAATTTGCACTGCCGAAGTTTCACTACTATACTCTCCTACTTTATGTGCAAAAGTAATTGTTCCACCATTATTATAAATCGTATTTAGATTCCTTTGCATATATATATTTGAATACAAAGTAATAGATGCATTTTCATCTACATATATTGCAGAACCACTTGGACTTTCATTTTCTATAAATCTAATATTTGAAATTGAAACATTACTTACTTGGCTTGAGAAGTAAATTGCTGCCCCTCTTCCATTAGGATTAAGTGATATATTTCTTGTAAACTCATTAAATCCATCAAATACAAATCCTTCATTATATATAACTGCTGCAATGCCTGAGACATTTATATTATTATCTTCAAATCGTGAATCTTTTATCGTCCCACTTCCCCTTATCATAGGTGAATAACAACTATTATGAACAAAACTTGATGCATTAATATTAACTCTTCCATATATCATATTTTGATAAGCAAAGGCATTACTAAATGTTGACCTATTCACAACCACATTACCGAGTCCTTCATTGTTTATAAATACACCTTCATTCAAAATCAAAGAATCAACTACACAGTCTTCTATCAATACACTGCTTTCTATTCCACCCGTTCTCACAAATTCTGTATTAATAGAAGTCTCAGTGTTATACTCATAAATATTTATTCCATATACATTAAGTTTTCCTCTATATATAAACATAAAGCTATCATTGTCAAGTCCTATCTGTGTTGTATCACTTGTTATTTTACCTGTTCCCACACAATCACATATATTTATTGTTTCATTTTGAGTTATTTCCAAGAAAAGCATCTGTTGCAAAACTGTTAAAGTATGACCATTTAAGCAAAGTGTAAAGCCATTTAGATTATTATTGTTTCTAAGAGGACTCTCTTTTATTATCAAATCGTTATAGAGTGCAAAATGCTTATCTGTATTTGTTACAACCAAATCATCTTGTGTATTTACTTTTTTATACATATATGTTTCTGTATGCACTGTGCCATCATAATGGTTGCATTCACTAGTATTATATAATCCACAATCCTTATGTACATGTAACATGAGCATTACATATCCATCTTTTGATAGATTTACATTGTTGATTGTATCACTTGTTCTACTCATATCCCAATCCACTTTTTCATTTTCATTTGTAGCAGATGGACCTTCCCAAGATTGCATATCAAGTGATAAATCTTTCAAAACTACTTTATCTACAGTAGTTAAAACATTTCTCGCCACATACTCTACAGCAATTTCTGTCATATCTCTATTCACAAATTTTAGATTCACATAATTTACTCCAATATAGAGTAAGGAGCCCGTTCCATATCTATATATATGCCAATTAGCATTAACCAACTCTTCGTCAACCCCTATCAGATTTTCAGGGAAGAAGAATTCCCCTGTGTTGAAGCTCTCAACATTTGCCTCATTCCAATTTGTGAATACCAAAGTATTTGCAAGATTAGATGGTTTATATACTCTTATATAAGAATCTTCATTAATTTTTCCGTTATTATATACTCCTATAGAACTATTACCTGTGCCATCCAAGTATAAGTTTCTAACGGCATTATTATT
This sequence comes from uncultured Lachnospiraceae bacterium, assembly GCA_946403075.1. Classification (GTDB taxonomy): domain Bacteria; phylum Bacillota; class Clostridia; order Lachnospirales; family Lachnospiraceae; genus UBA3633. The sequence continues at coordinate 100,879 of CAMIYN010000001.1, forward strand.
GTCAGTTTTATTGCCAGTTATATATACATGACCAGCAACATTAAAGAAACTATTATTTAGGTATACACTTCCTTTTGTTCCACCTATATTATTAGTTATAACAAATTGTGGTCTACTTATATTGATAGTTGAACTCAAAGCGTATATAGCACTACTATATTCGCCACCAACTTCGTTGCTTTCCATAGTGAAGTTTGCTGTTTCACTTATAGCATTAAATGTTGAATTTAAAACTGCATATATTGCCGCAAATCTCTTGAATTTGTTTCCTGATATTGCAACATCAGAATTTACATTTATTGAACTACCAGTCAAGTATATTCCACCACCATCTGTAGAGCCGACTGATTTATTTTGCATTACTGTTAAATAACTAAAATTCAGTGTTGAATTTGTCATTTGCATAATAATTGGTAATCCCAAAGTGTTATTTGCTGTGTTATTTGATAAATCTATGTTATTAACATTTATATTATTACTATATGCTGCATTAAACATAACAGTGTTTTGTAGTGAATTGTCTGTGATAGTCAAAACTCCTATGTCAACACCTGATACATTTGACATAAATATTACACTTTGAGAATTTGTTATTATGTTATTATTTTGAATGGTTAGATTATTAATTGATGTCTTTTTCGCTCCACTACTACCAATCTGCATCATCCTAATGAGAGCTGCTTCGGAATTTATAGTATTCCCCTTGATAGTAATATCCTCTATATTCATATTGTTTGTGCCACTACCACTAACTTCAAGTAATGTAGACATATTGTTATTTTTAAACTCTATATTAGAAATTCTTGAGACAACATCATTTTCTGCATAAACTGAATAAATACCTTTTAATTGTCCTCCAATATTACCATCAAATACAAAATCCCTAAAATCTATATATGCATTAAAGTTATTATTTTTGATTACATAGCCACTTCCACTATTATTCGTTATTGTTGCATAACTAATTTTTGAATAATTTGTTGAATCAAATTGAATCAAAGAACTTGCCCCTACCATTGTATTTCCACTTATTGTGAGATTGTCCAATATTTCTGTCTTTGAATTGCCACTAATAGTAAGTATGATAGGATTTGTATATGTGTTATTAGTATATGTGTTATTTACTATTCTCGTATTTCTCATAACACTATTACTATCAAATAGGCTAATCAAAGTATTATTTCTGCTCAAGTAATTATATCCACAATACAAATTATTTATAGTTACATTTTGTGAATAAGATATTCTAAATATCGCATTGCTATTTGTGCTAAGTCTCACATTGTCTATATTCACCGAATCAACTATGTCATATGTAATTATTGGATTATCTGTCAATTTATTTCCACTTGTCCCTATTGTTACATTTGTTATGCTTGAAGATGCCAAGTTGGTTGCATTTACAAAATTATATTCTATGTTTCTCAATTCTACATTTGATAAATGGAATGAGCCACCAGACATAGTGAAAATATATTTATTGTCAGCAGAGTTTGTATTTTTACTCTCTATGATGCCAGTCTCTTTGCAGTCAGTAATAGTAAATGTCTTGTTCATAAGGCTCATGTAATTATTTCCAGCTTGAATTGTAAGTTTATTTCCATTTAAGCATATCCCAATTTTTGCACTATTTATATTTGAGAACATATATGCAGATTTTAATTCCAAATCTTTTTGCAAATATACATAACTATAACCTTTTGTGAAATCTTGCTCTGTAGTAATATTTCTAAATGTTATATCTTCTTTGTATAAATTTGTTCCAACCAATAGTCCATGAACATGTTTTGCTAACGAACTTCCATATATTTTACCTATCTCATTTTCAGCAAGTTTCATTTTTAACTGCACTGTATTTGCTGCTATCTTGTCTTCTGAATAGCTATATTCACCAATTCCATTTTCATCAGGTCCTGTCCATGTGTATTCACCTGCATTTATAAACAACTCAATTCTCTCAAAGCTTGTCATAACATTTGGAGCAATATATTGTGTTGAATATAAAACATTGGTATCAAGTTCATTGTCATACAAATAAAACTGAATTTGAGACAATCTGTTTTTATTTCCTATATATATTGTTGCATCATTTCCTTCTCCACTCTTATAGATTGTTGCATTTTGATTATTTACAATGCCAAATACTGCATCTGCAAGGTTTGTCCCATCATTATATCTTGCTACATTTTCATAGAACCAGCCTTCATACACTTTTTGAGTTGCATTATTTAATCCAACTGCATCTATTGTCATTTGTGATTCTTCATTATTAAACTTTGTGCCAGATAATTGAGTAAACAATGCTCTATTTACATTAAACTCTCCAAGCCCTATTCCTCCTGCCACTATTGAGCTTCCATCAACTACTGGATTATCTATATCTAATACTGTGTTTCCCAATACTATGCTTGCCTTGTTTGCTGTATAAATATTTCTAAGATATACACCATCAAACACACCAAAGCCATAAAAAGTATTGTTATGCATATATATACTACCTAAAATCTGATCGGTTGAATTTGCAGTTTGATTTATTCCAATGAAGTGAGCAAATCTTGTGTCATCCATGCTATTTACTTTCGTTTTTGCATATATCTTATTTTGTGATACATTTAATACAGCAGCATTTCTAACTTCAAAATTAACCTCGCTTGATATATATAGTATTGTGTTTTGATTTTCTTTAGAGTTAACCTCGCTTTCTTTTATATCTATACTTCCATCTACCACAAAAGTGTTTGTGTTATTTGTTATTCCTCCAATCTCAATCAAATTATTATGAGTTGATGAACAATTACTTATCAAAGAATCTTTTATAAACAAACTATCTGCTTTTATTATAGATGCCTTACTATTTATATTAGTTAGATTTGAATTATTTATATACATTGCCTCAGTTGAATAAATCATCGCACTCTTGTTTTGATTTTGAGAAGTGTTAAAACCATCAAAATCAACATTTGAAATAAATAATCCATTTCTATTACCTGTATTTAAATCATCGATTAATGCATTTGTTATAGTTATGTTATTACCTATTATCTGTGATTTTTCTCTTGATACCAAATATCCAAGTGTCTCAAAATCTGAATTATATACAATATTCGTTGTTCCTGAACTCAATGAAAATGCAGAGTTTGTTTGATTATTTACATATATATTTTTACCATTTGTATTAATCACTTGTGCATCTATTGTTTCAAGACCATTTGGTATAGTTATGTCATTATATAAAATATACTGTGTGCTAAATTCATCATTATTTAGTTTATATTTATAGAATAATTGAGATGTGGTTGTGACAACCACATAATTTTGATATTTTGCTTGTTCTGTGCCTGCTGCTGCACCACCTCTCAACTGATGGTTCATAACTCTTGTGTGGTTGCAAGCTTCATTTGATAAATTCCCACATGTCTTATAAACTTGATTTGAATCTGTAAATATTGCATAGAGTATCCTATCATATGGCAAGTTGTTTCTAACTCCACTGCCCACAAACTTGTCTCTCGCAAAATCCCACAATACAAATTTACCTGTTTCTGCACTTCTACCTATAAATCCTGCAAAAGTGTATCCTTCATTTGAGAGTCTCTGTGTCCCAAAGTAAGGCTCATCTATATATGTTCCTGTAGAATTTTTATGTATATATATAGAAGGTATATTAATCTCTGTTATAGCATTTCTCGTATAAAAATATATTTCATCAAAATTTGGACCTGAAATGAAATTATTGTTATCTCTTATCATTTTATATTTAAGATTATCATAGTCTATGACTGATTTTGCATTATTATAATAAAACATTGTGTAAAAATCTGCATCCTCTTCTGTATGTTCTGTATCCCAAGATTCATACACAAGTACATCTTCGCCGATTGGCAAAACTCCAATTCTACTATTATTTGACAATTTATACCCATCAGGAGTTTTTATACTTATTACATTTTTTGCTGGTATATATATATCACAGTCAACTTCGTTTCCACTTATTACTCTTTTGTTGTTTTTAAATTGAACATTCCCAGCAATATATATTTCTGTCTTTGCAGTGTTTACTGCTTGCAAATATTTATTGCCTGTGAAATTATTATTCACTATTTGTGAATTATACAAATAAATTTTACTATTTTGTCCTATTTGATATCCTATAGCATAAGAACCTGTATTACTACTTATATTTGAATTACTTGCTATAAAGACTCCATTTTCTGATACAAAAATTGGATCTTTATTTTCAGAAATTCTACTATCTAATACTTTTATCCCTCCACCACCAACAGAATAAAATACACTTCCATCATAACTATCGCTTATTGAGTTTTTGTTTATCTCTGCATTTTCTATATCTAATATAGAATTATTCAAAACTCTAAATACTTGCCCCTCATTATTAGTAATAGTTATGGTGTGTAAATTAATTTTTGAATTGTCAAAGCTTATTATCGGTTTTTGTGAATTTGTGTTCTCTATTATTGTTAATCTCTCTCCTACACCATTTGCAGACTTCATACTTAAAACTGTTTCACTATTAGTTGCAAAATATAAATCACTCAACACTACAGGATTATTTACATTGTTTATATTAATAACTCCATTTTCAGACTTACTATTTCCACTGCCTGTTATTCTTACATTTCGTATCAAAACTGTTCCATTCCCACTCAAATCAAATAACCTACTGCTAGATTTATCAATCAAAACATTTGTAATAGCAAAGGTTCCAAAATTTTGCATACTTATTGCTGGAATATCTTGATTACTTGTTCCAACAACAGTTTGTATTGAACCATTCCCTTTACAATCTGTTATATATAATGATTTTCCATTTAAGTTTTGATAAGTAATTCCTTCTGTAAATGTCAGCTTATGCCCATTTAAGCATATTACCTGCTCTGCCCCTTGTATTAACCAATTCCCAACAGCTTCCTGTGTTAATACAAAATCTGATACAAGATAATAATTTTCAGATTTCTTTTGGAAGTCAGTTACCAATTTTAATGCATCAAAATATGTGTCATCTTCTCCATAGTTCACCATCTTTGAATGAAAGTGATTTCCAGAACTCTCTCCTATTATTTGCAAAACTGTTCCATTTCTTGCAGTCGTTGAAAAGATTGAAGTTGTCTTTGAAATAATCTCTGCTGTATATGAAATTATTTCACCAGTCTGGTTAGGTCCTATCCATTTAAAACGATTTGTATCAAATGATTTAATTCTCTCAAGTGTAGTTTCTACATTACTCCTCAAATATTGTACATCTACAAGTCTATCATCTCCATCAACTCTCTCGTAAAATTCTACTGTTCCTACATTGCTAACTGCTCCAATGTATACATTACAAAAATTCCCTACGGAATATTTGTGAACTGCATAGTCGCTACTTCCACTCTCAAAAACTGTGTTTGCAGTAAATAATCCACTATTATAATCAGCAATGTTTCCATAATACCAATTTGAAATTAATAATTGATTTTGGTTTGTTGGTAAATTCTTATATAGTAAGTTTATATTTGATCTCGATGCCTTAAATGGCTCTGTATTAATTTTATTTAAAAGTGCCACATTTTGATTATATGCATCCATACTAAGTCCTACAGTGGTTCCAACATTTTGTGAATCTGGTTTTTCTATTTTTATAGCTATGCCGCCAATGTTAAACCTTGCATTTGTATTGACACTCATTGCAGTAAATGTAGCACTTGTATAAGATGAAAAGTTAAGCATTTTAGTATTCTCTATTATCAAATCTCCAAGCAACATATCATTACTCATAGTGTCTTGCACAAATTCAAACAATGTTACATCTACTGTTACATCAGATGAAGTCATTTGCTCTTTACTATATATCTCTGTTCCACTTATTTCAAAATATGCTCCACTATTAATATTTAAGTTTACTTTTGAGCCCTTCTTTATGAAGCTTATTTTGTTTGAACTATTTCGTTTTAATGTGTTGTTTTGAACTTTAAAGTTTTCTTTTATATTTAATCTTATTGCATTTGACACAAATGAGTTTTCTATATCCATCAACATTTTCTCATTTATAGTGTTTCCTGAGATATTTAAATTTTTAATATTTACGGCAGAGTTAGTAAGGAGAAGATTTGTATTTAATGTATTATTAGTTATGTCAACATTTTCAAACAAAGTTTCATTCTCCAATTGTAAAAATGCTTGTGCAGTCTGTTCCCCTGTTGATACAAAGTTATCTATAACAACATTTGACATAAATAGTTTATTTCTATTTGGCGATGACACTTTTTCATCCCTAATTAATCCATTTTTGAAGCTATTTCCATTAATCCCAATAATCTTTCCTCTATCAGCAGAGTTTTTATAATAGTCAGCAATAAATGTTGCATTTTCACTCCCGTTTGCTATATATGGATTGTTGGTTCCACTCACACTATTTCCAACAAAAACTGTATTTTCATTGTTTGATACATATATATTATGCCCTGCTAGATTTATAACTTGTGCTTGTATGCTATCTGCTTTATCATATATGTATATGTCATTAGTTAAAATATATTGTGTAGAAAACTCTGTATTCGTTCTCTCATCACTATATTTAAAATAAAGTTGTGCTGTCGTGCTAACACTTATATAATTCATATATTTAGCTTCTTCCGTGCCTGATTCCACACCACCTCTAACTACATGCGATACATTGTCTTCATGTTCACATTGTTCATTTTCTAAATGCCCACAAGCTTTTAATTTAACTCTATCATCTGTAAATATTGCATAAAGTGCTCGCTCAAAAGGCACATCATTACTTATAGCACTTCCTTTCATCATATCCTCAGCAAAATTCCAATTTACAAATTTGTTATCTTTTACACTACTTCTACCAATAAACCCTACAAAAGTATGATTAACAAGTTGGCTCTCATCCAATGCAGGCATATCTATAAGTGTTCCTTTTGAAAGTTTATCGACATATGTATCTTGTATCAAATTTGAATCTAAAATATTTTTATCCACATATACTGTTACAACATCATAATTAGCCCCTGATTTCCAAGTCTTTCCACTTCTATACATCTTATATCCTCGTGACTCAAAATCAAAAATTATTGGGGCATTATCATATTTAAACATATTTTCAAACACTGCACCTTCTGAAAAACTTGCTATATGTTCTCTATCCCAAGATTCAAATACATTCATATCTTCGGTCATAGGGAGTAATCCTATTTCTGCATTAGGATTTAATTTTTCTCCATCTGCTACTCTTATCGCAATAGTTTCATCGGTTGGCAAATATAAATTATAATCCACTTGCATACCTGCCACAACTCTTTTATTATTAACTATTCTAGTTGAACCAGAAAGATTAATTATTGTTTTATTTATATTTGAACTTGGCAGTTCAATATTTAAATCTTCTGTATATAGATTTGACATTATTTGAGTATTTTTTAAATTTATTACATTCCCTTGCCCTCTCTTATACTCTAATACATATGCTCCTGTGTTTTCAGTAATAACTGCATTATTTAAAGTTAATATTGCATTTCTATCTACATATAATGCATTAAAATTATTCCTAATAAGTGCATTATTAATTTCTACCGTAGAGTTCTCACCAGCATATATAACACTTCCATGCTTTGATGGCTGAACTTTATTTTCTATAAATTGAACATCATAAAGTGTATCTTTTGCATCCACTCTACCTATTTGCACAAGCTTACTTGTTGTCTTCAGCACTGCTCCATTTCCACCAGATTCGTTATTAGTAAACTGTGCCCCATCTTGTATTATTGCTTTATTAGAATTTGCTATATTGATAAGCCCAGTAATTCCCTCTGCAAAACCAATCGTATTTCTATTGTATACACCACCTGATATATATGAATAATCGGCTTTGTTAATATCAAGTAAACTATTTGCAAGTGTATTATTTGATGCATTTATATTATTTAATGTAGCCACATTCAAATTATCTATATATATAAATGACTTATTTGCTGCAAAATTAGACCCTGTTATTGTCATTGTACTTCCCAAAGAATCTTCCCCACTTAACAGTGTTTTGTTTACGGCACAATAATCTATATTCGTTGACCTTACATCTATTATTCCCATTCTATCATTTTGATTAGAATTATTTGCTATCATCCTTACATTTGAAAAAGTTAAATTTGAAGTTCTCAAATTTCCTGTTTCTGTCATTTTTATAATTGGAACTTCTGTTGTAAAATCTGCAAATTTAACATTTGAAATATTTAATGTGTTGCTCTTTACTTCTATAGGTGTAATAGTAGCATTTGTTGTATTATTTTGTGGTCTTGGATGAATTCTCCCTGTCTTTTTACAATCTGTTATATATATATTTATGCCTGTCTCTTTTATGGTCTCAAAGAATTTAGTATTGTTTATATAGAGATTATAGCCATTTAAACAAAGTGAATAATCTCTGTCTACTGGGAAAAACAAAGTGTCTGTAATTGTCACATCTCTTCTCAGGAATATTGCTCCTGTATCAATTGATAAATGATTTTGTTCGCTTGCTTCAATCCAAAAATCACACTCTTCGTTATTTATGCCTTCTGCAATTTCATGTGTGTGTGCTTCACTATGATATCCATATACAGAAAGCTTTGACACTTGACTTTGCAGATTTGATTGAATAGTTATAGTGGCATCAAACATATTCCTATGATAAACTTCATATCTATTACTTGTCATATAATCGTAAGTAGGTCCTGTCCAGAAAATTCTCTGACCATAAGTAGGGCACTCTAACTGTGTTTTCATTGCTTCTCCATCTTTGCCACGACTAACTCTTTGAGTCACTATCCACTCATAATCCGTTCTCTGTACATTATATAGCATATATTCTACATCTATAAAATCAGAACTTATAATAAGGGTTGCATCCTCTCCTGTATACATCTTGGTTAACTCTCTATTATCATTTGTAGTTTTTACATCATCTAAAAAGAATGTATTGTATGAGAGAGATGCATCAATTGTATTATACTCTTGCACATTATTACTATACCATCCTCTATAAAGTTTATATTCACTTCCAGGAGAGTATAGGGTGTGCACTATAATTTCAGAATTAATAGCATCAAGTTTTGTATTTTCTTTTTGTCTAAACAAGAAATTATTTTTTCTCGCATCAGTTGAATTTGCTACATATATTTGATAAGTATTGCTAGTTTGTGGAGAACTTACAGGTGTTGTTCCACTTTTTCCTCTATTATTCTTTACAACAAGAGAACCTGAGGCAAGCACTATCTGTGTATTGCTTCTATTCATATAAATACCAGCATTTACATGCCCATCATCTGGAGTTGTATTAGTTTTATAATTTGTAAAATAATTGTCTACTACTTCAAAATGTCCATTTACTTCTATATTACCAGAATTTATATATAGAGCTGCCCTTGCTATTGCTTGTTGGCTTGGGTCATCTTCAATGTTATTATATCTTATATAGGTATTTCCTTCATCAATCTTTAGATATGTCCTTGTCTCTTCATCACTTTGATTACTCAAAACTATAAGTTCTCCATTTCTGTCTACTGTATTGTTTTCTATATAGTTATTTCCTCTAAAAGTTGGTGTGGACTTATCATTTCCATTTAATATCTTAATCAAAGTTTCTTTTGGCTGATTATTTCTTATTTCAACATTTTCAAAAAGGATATCTCCTGATTTGTCAGAATCCCCATAAAGAGTAGCACTAAATAAATTTTTCACATTTGTGATATTTGTTATTTTTGTATTTAATATATGTGTATTATATTTTTTAATATCACCAGCCCACTGTTTTAATGAAATTAAATCATTATATGTATTGTTTCCATATAGAGAACAATTTGTTATTTCTACATCTTTCAAAAATACATTATAAGTATTAATCAAATTTCCATCTGCTATTGATATATTTTCAAATTTTGAATTTTCTACATAAACTCCTGTATCTTCTGCTACGGTTTGCTTACTGTCAGCAAAAAATGAAGTTCCTGCTTTTGTTATATTGTATCCTGAAAAATCTATATTTCTCATATATATTTTCTTTCCAACCGTATCCACAAAAGGCTGATTCAATCCATTTTTATAATTTATTTTTGACTTCTTATTCGGTTCCATTGAGCCAATTATAAATCCACCGACAGACTCATCATATACAGTTCCCTCTTGATTCATTTTTTCTTTTGTTGCAAAATCTCTTTCAACACCAAAATCAAACAACGGCATATCTACTTCAACATCAATGTTAAATCCGTTCATATATAACATCATATTACCTTTTAAAGGAACACATCCCTCAGTCATAGCAACATCTTTAACTAACATATATTGAGTATTTCTTCCCTTGTTTGTAAAATACAATTGTGAAAAAGTTGTAACTACAACAAAGTTTTTAACTTTTGACTCGCTATCTGTCGCACCACCTCTCTCGGTATAGTGCTTTAAATTTGAATTCGCATGCCTACATTCTTCTCCAAAAGGAGTTCCACAGGACTTCATTTTAAACACATCATCTGTGAATACTGCAAATAATCTCCTACTGAAATTATCATTTGCAGTGCCAAGAGGTCCATCATATTTTGAACCTCTAAATTGATTTTCTTCAAATTCCCATCCAAGGAATGGTTCGTTTTTATATTTTTCCTGTTCATCCTTTCCAAGAAATCCTACATAAGAATATCCTTCTATAAAATCTCCTTCGTTATTGAGTTCCCTAACTACAACTGTTCCATCTATAACATTTTTTTCAAAAACTTTTCTTGGTTTTGATACGATAGAACCTGTTGTCTTGTTGTATATATAATGTGGTTCTATGTATAAAATTTCTTCCCCACCTTTTGCAGGATCTGGATGTTCCATTGTAAAGTTTACTGTATCCCACTCTTTACCAATATATATCTTTTCATTATCTCTATAAAATCTAAAGTCATAAAAATCAGACTCTTTGTCGCTTGAATTATTCAAATAAAAATTTTCAGACACAACAAGTCCTTCATACCATTTTAAATGCTCTTTGTCCCAAGTCGAAAACAGTAATTGGTCTGATTTAAAATCTGGATATATTCCTACACTTGTATCATAGTCAAGGTTATAATCAAGATTACACTTCAAAGTTCTTAGATTTAAAAATACATCCATGTCTACTTTCTTGGTTTGATTATCTGCTGTCTTAATGTTTTTATAATTATCTTTCACAACACATTTATTCTTTAATGTGAGAGTTGTATAAATATGATCTTTACCATCTTTTGAAACATTTGTGAGAGAAAATGAATTCTCTGTTAAATAGTTGTTTGTTATCGCTGTATTGTCAATAATAATGTTATTTCCTATATCAGGAATTGATGGATATCCAAAAATATACGAGCCCTTATTATTTGAAAAGTTTCCTTCTTTTATATTTTGGAATGTTATATTCCCATTACATAGGTAAATACTGTCAGTACACTCTGTTATCTTAACATCATCAACTATATATATGTCCGAATTATTCCCCACATATATACAACCACCACCACTTGATGTTATATATTCTCTATTATTAAAATACTTTATCTCTCCATTTTCTCCATTTGGATCTAACTCATCATAATTCCCCATAACTTCTGGAGCATCTTCTGAAATCGGAACTCTTGTATTTATTGTTTCCCCATCAACAACTTCTCCATCTTCTGTTTTACAATTTACAAAAGTTGCATTTGATGCTGTAACCACTGCTTTCTTTTCATCATAATAATATTTTGGATTATCTATTTTTTTACCAGTAGCATCAATTTTAGGAATATCTAACCAACCCGTAGAAGATGTTGCTGAATAATAACGATTTTTTGAAATCAAATCCCAATTATATTCATATTGCTTATATACCTTTGTAGTATTACCACTTTTATATAACTGATAAAAATATGCAGACCTTGGTTGCTGAACATAGAGAGCTCCTCCATCGTTTGCAAAACAATTTGTAAATTCTACATGTCCATAATTTTTTCCTGCTTCACCTATTTGCATATTACAGCCCTCTATATAAAATGCTCCACCCATTGAACCTAAATAATAATTTGTTCCAAGCACATCATAGTATATTTTTTCATATACAGGGACTGAGACACCATTTCCCTTATCTCTCATCACTGTCTTTCCATTTTCTTTTTTCTCAACGATTAATGCTGGGATATTTCCTCTTGCTGATGTATTTTTTATTTTACTTGATAAAACTTGCCCGTCTTTTACCATTCCTGTAATTGCCACATTTATATATCCATCACCCTCGCCATTTGAAACTATTGCCATTGTTCCACCAGAATATCCCGAATGATTAGATTCACAATTTATATATGACATAGTTGTCACTTTCGTATCTGTACTACTTGAACTATCTTGCCACAATAAAAATCCTCCACTAAGATTTGCATAATTATTTTTTGCCACTATATTTTCAAATTTTGTCAAACTATTTACATAAAGAATTGCTATGGCACCACCTCTTCCACCAACTTTCTCTTCTCCAGCTTCTCCTTCCTTCCCTAAAACTTGATTTCTCTCAAAACTCATATCTTCAAATGAATTTACATCTTTTCCGGTTGAGTTAAACGAAGGATTTATTTCAATTGTTTTTATATTATCCTTACTTACCACATAAGTATACGAATATTTTTCTCCATATGTTCCATATTTTTCCAAATAAATTGCTCCACCATCAACACCTGCTTTACAATCATTAAATACAACTGACTTAAAATTAATGTTTTGTGCATTCGCACACACCGCACCACCTGCATTTGATGCAGTACATTTTGAAAACTCTGCATTTCTTATATCTACACTACTCTCCACTCCTGCATTGATTGCAGCTCCTGAGCCTCTATTACTATATATTTCAGAAAATTTTACACCATCAACCTCAACTCTATAGTACAGTGGAATATCCTTTTTGTCATCATCATAAATATAATATCCAAGATTAGAAATACTCAAATTTGCAGTACCTTTTTCATTTTCAGTAGGCTTGAAAAAGCCATAAAAACCTGCTCCATCAGAAATATCTGGAGCAGAGTTACCTGTACCAAGTAAAGTTTCATTTATTATGCCTGTAACCAATATATCTCCAAAAATCCCCATACTCGTAGTTCTAATGCAAGGGCCTTGCCTTCCACTCACTACTTTTTCTACTATCTTTCCATCATCTCTTATAGTTATAGTCCCAACATTTACACCTGTAATCCTACTCTGTTTTGAGCTAGAGCAATTACAAATATTTACTCTTCCTATTCCTTGTATAACTCCATCAAAACCAAAGGTTAGGTTAAACCCATTTAAACATATATTTAAACTATCTCCTGTTTTATTAGTATCATTTTCATTATAATATCCTACTTCTAAATTCACATTAGGAGCAATTTCTGATTTTGGCAAAACATAGGATAGAGCCCATATTGCATTTAAAGTTGTATCCCCAGACAAATAAATATTATTGTGTGTTGCTCTTTGCAAAGTCCCTGTATCCCTACCATTAGTTGCATTTACAAAAATAGTATTTCTACTAAATATGGGATCGTTTGGTGTATATCTCTCATAAGTCAAAGCTTGATGCACATACATTCCTTGATGAGTACACTTATTACCTTTTCTTTCTCCACAAGATTTATGCCCTTCCCACTCATGATTTGAAATATTTGCTGGAGTATATCCATATAATCTTTGTTTTGGCACTACTATTTCTTCACTTGAGTCAATAGCACTTGCCATAATTTCTTGTTTTTGTTCTTCTTCTATTAAATCTTGATATCCACTATCTTCATTTTCTAAATTTTCTTCTATATCATCTATTTCTTTTTTCTCTGCCAAACCAAATAATTTTTTTAAAAATTCAATATTTTCTTCTTTTTCTTCAATTTCTTCTGTCTCGCTTTCTACTTCTTCATTGCCTACAACTATAACTTCCCCATTTTCGTCAATTTCTTGATTTGTATTTATTATATCCATTATGCTTTCCATAAGTTTATCCATATCAAGTTCATACTCAATTATTTTATTTATGTAATAATTTGATAGCTGCTGATGTTCTGTTAATTCCAAACTTCCTGGTGCTGGATTATCTACGGCATAATTAGAATAATCAATTTCTTTTTCATCTTCTTCCACATCTTTTGTTTCGCTTTCATTACCATACTTATTTTTTTCAACCCCAATTAAATTTCCATCTTCATCAAATATGTTAATTTCTTCTTCATCATTATTTTTATATTCATTTTCTGTCAAATCATCTTTTTCTTCAACTAAATCATTACTCTCTCTATCTATTAATTCAATTTCTTCATTTTCCTCTATTTCATCAACTTCTATATATTCTTTAACATTTTTTATTTCAACATATCCACTATCATCAAGTTGTTCATAAAATTTATCAAAATCATTGTCACTTACTACAAACAATTCCTCGCCTTCATTTACTACCTGTGATAACTCTTCATAAATTCTATCTCTTATATATAATTGATTGTCAGTTGCTTTTACAGCTACTTTCTTTACATCGTCTTTTATTTTTTCTCTTTTATTTACTTCTTCTATCAAATATGATTCATCAGTTTTTTGATCCATTCTATTTTTTGCATTAATTGTAATATTATTTACTGCTTTCCAATTTGCTCTCACTCTTATGATTTTTGTTTCCTTGTTTTCATTTACCAACAAAACTCTCACAGTTTTGGCCAATCTATTTTCTTTTATCTCTTCATTTGTTTCACTCGAATATGCTTTTAATTCATTTACATCTGGAACTAAAACCTTTTTTAATTTCCAATTAACTGTTGCAAAAGTTGCTATGACAGCAATGCTACTATTTGTTGCTATTTTTTTTATTTCACTTTCACTTACTTCACTATCTGTTGATATTTCATCATCTATTTTTTCTACTACTTCACTATCTGTTGCCACATCTTCACTTTCATCAAAAATCTCACTCTCAGTTGCCAAATTATCTTCTATTTTTTCTTCAGCAATCTCAGTAGCATTTGAAGTGGTTGAAACTGTTGCTATTTTTTCTTCTAACTCTTCTGTTTCGTCAATTATTTCTATCTCATCCAGCTTTTCATTGTTATCTTCACTTTCTTTTTTCTCTTCATCAATCGTCACTTGTTCATTTTTTTCAGTTATCTCATCAACCTCTTTTTCTGCTATGCCTTCTTCTTCAACACTTGTTTCTTTTTCTATATCTTTTTCTACATCTTTTTTTATGTCTTCCTCTTTTTCTTCTGCATATTCCTCATTGTCAATTTCGTTTTCAGTTGGGTTTATTACATTTTCTTCATCCATTGTTATGTCTTCATCTTCATCTGCTATGTTTTCATTATTGCTACCACTGGTATTTGCACTCAAAAGAGAAGTATATTCCTCCACATACTCTTCATAATAGTTTTTTTCATCTCTCTTACTGATTTCATCTTCTATAGCTTTAGCACTCGTATATGCCAAAGCCTCAAAACCAGAGTTGACTACAATATTTGATACTATCAATATAGCAGCCAATATCCTTTTTTTATTGGAAAACATAACACCCTCCTAAATTGAACTAAAAGTCAATTCATTATAAACCCATATTTTTATAATAAAACAAAAAATAGATAAGTTAGACTTCTTACCAATTTTTCTACCAATTACATTATACAAAAGTTATATTTTTTAGTCAATTTAACACAAAAAAGCCCTTATTTTAGGGCTTTTTTTTAGCATTTTCAAGGTTTTCTGTTCATTTTTTACATATTATTTACATTTTTGAACGATATTTTATGAATTTTTATAATTTCATTTCATTTTCAGCATTTTATAACCACCAATACCGCTCTTATTTATCTCTAAACACATAAACATCTGAGTCTACTAAATGGTAATAAGTTGTGTTGCCTTCTTTATATGATTGTATGATTCCGCTAACCCTTACTTTCTTTCCTGCAACTGGGTAGTCCTCCACTTTTTCCGAGCCACCTTTTAAGACAAACTCTATTGCCGCAGTGCAGCAATTTGTAGGATCAGCAGTAGAAACTGAAAAATATTTTTTTTCTCCCATTCCATCCATTATCCCCATATTCCCAATCAATCTCATTCTCTTCCCTATATATGTTGCAGGATTATTCTGCATATCATCAAGCATATTTTGAAGTTGTGCTTGCAGCATATTCCCTTTTAACTTTACCAAATCAAAATCTATCGGAGCATCTTGCTGAATTGACTTTGCAACATTTGTGTTATTTCTAGCTGCTGCACTATCTCCACTTACATTGTTATTTCCACAAGCCGAAACAAAACACATCATCAAAAACAAAATTCCAAAAATTTTTATTTTTTTCATACAAAAATTCCTCCTTTAACTTTACCTATTATATAAAAAACTATAAAAGCAATTAACTCTACCATAACAATAGTTGAACCAACTGGTGGTGTACTCAAAACTATTGCTAATGCTAATCCTAAAAATGTTGTAATAACTGAATATATACAGGCACAAATCGTCACTGATTTAAAACTCTTACAGACCTGCATAGCTGATAGGGCAGGAAAAATCACAAGAGCAGAAATCAAAAGCGAACCCACCAAATTCATTGCAAGAACTATTATTACAGCAATTATAAGTGCAATTATAAAATTATAAAAATCTACATCCACTCCTATTCCTCTTGAAAAGTTTTCATCAAATGTTATTGCAAAAATTTTATTATAGAACAAGATAAAAACTATTACAACTATAACTGATAGGGCAACACATAGCCAAACTTCAGCATCTTTTAAAGTAAGAATTGATGTAGAACCAAAAAGAGTAGTACATACATCAGCAGATACATTGGTTGAATTTCCAAAAACTTGTATTATCATATATCCAAAAGCAAGAGCAGCAACAGACACCAAAGCTATCTGTGCATCACCACTTATTTTTGATCTCTTGCCTGATTTAAGCAAAACTACAGCACAAATTATAGTGATAGGCAGCACAAATATCATTTTTGAATATGACATTATTTCTATCAATTTATTCGATAAAATTTCTGGCAAAAACATTATTCCATTTTTTGCCATTTCAATACTCATAGCAATTGATGTTGCTCCAAATGCTACATGCGATAATCCATCTCCTATAAAAGAAAATCTCTTAAGCACAAGTGTTACACCCAATAGCGATGAACAAAATGCAACCAATATTCCAACTATTAATGCTCTTGGAACCATTGGATAACTCAAATAATCTATAAAAGTATTTACAAAACTCATACATCCCCCACTAAGCTTTTATCAGTTTGCTATTGCTCTTTTTTAAATATTCATCTTTCGTTCCAAAAAAAACATCATGCCCTATATGTAAAATGTGTGTTGAATATTTTATTGCTGACTCTATATCATGTGAAATCATTATTATAGTAATTCCTTCATCGTTTAATATTTTTATTGTCTCATACATTTCTTTTGTAACTATTGGGTCAAGACCCGCAACAGGCTCATCGAGAAGTAACATTTTTTTTGTGGCACACAGAGCTCTTGCAAGTAAAATTCTCTGCTGCTGACCTCCTGACAATTCGCGATAACATCTATTCTTTAAATTTTCAACATTCATTTTTTTTATATTTTCACTAGCAATCTTTTTATCTTCTTTTGTATAAAATGGAAAAAATTTATGTTTTGCTTGGCATCCAGATAATACAATTTCCCACACCGAAGCAGGAAAATCTCTTTGTATCATAGTTTGCTGTGGCAAAAAGCCTACATCGTTTTTTTTGATACTACCAAACTCTATTGTTCCAGAAATTGGTTTATTTAAAGACAATAATGTTTTTACAAGTGTAGACTTGCCAGAACCATTTTCGCCAACTATACACAAATAATTTCCTTTTTCAACAGAAAAATTAATGTTTTTTGCTATAACTTTTCCATCATAACCCAAAGACAAATTGTTACACCTTAATTGAAAACCCTTTTCCATAATTGTCCTTTCATAAATATTAATCTTTTTATTTACTTAATTATAATACAAATTTGTAATTCTTTTGTTAAAAATTTGTGTTTTTTTAATTTCTTAAATAAAAAAATGGGTATCAACCCATAAAAGAAGTAGCGGGGAGAGGATTTGAACCTCTGACCTCCGGGTTATGAGCCCGACGAGCTACCAAGCTGCTCTACCCCGCGATATAATTTTATATGGGGCGTATAGGGCTCGAACCTATGACCCCCTGCTTGTAAGGCAGATGCTCTCCCAGCTGAGCTAACACCCCAAATGGATGGAGGTGGATTCGAACCACCGAAGTCGACGACAACAGATTTACAGTCTGCCCCCTTTGGCCGCTCGGGAATCCATCCATAAAAATAAAAAGCGACCCGAAGGGGACTTGAACCCCTGACCTCTGCCGTGACAGGGCAGCGCTCTAACCATCTGAGCCACCGGGCCATATTGTTTTACAACTTGAATATATTATCATATATAAAAAATTTTTGCAAGTATTTTTTATTTAAAAAATAGCAAAAGCATACCTGCTGCAATTGCAGAACCTATAACACCTGCAACATTTGGTCCCATCGCATGCATAAGTAAAAAATTTGATGGATTATACTTTTGTCCCTCTTTTTGAACGACTCTTGCAGCCATAGGAACTGCTGACACACCTGCCGCACCTATTAATGGATTTACTTTTCCCTTACTTAATAAGCACATAAGTTTACCTATTAAAACTCCTGCTGCTGTTCCAATCGCAAATGCAATTAATCCAAGCACTATAATTTTAATTGTATCAATATTTAGAAACTGCCTTGCAGTTGCTTTTGCACCAACAGTAAGCCCCAAAAGAATTGATACTATATACATAAGAGAATTTGTTATAGCATCAACGAGAAGTGGAACTCTTTTTGACTCTTTTAAGAGATTTCCAAGCATTAACATACCTATAAGAGCAGAAGCTGATGGCAGCAGCAAAACAGTAAATACTACAACCACTATTGGAAAGATTATTTTTTCGGTTTGACTCACTTCTCTTAGTTGTTCCATTTTTATTACTCTCTCTTTTTTTGTTGTAAGCACTTTCATGATTGGTGGCTGTATAAATGGAACAAGTGCCATATATGAATATGCAGCAATAGCAATTGATGGTAGTAAACTTGGTGCTAATTTTGATGTTAAATAAAGTGCCGTAGGCCCATCTGCCCCTCCTATTATTCCTATTGATGCTGCTTCTGGCCCAGTAAAGCCAAGGAAAATCGCTCCTATAAATGTAACAAATATTCCAAACTGTGCTGCTGCACCAAGAAGTAAGCTTTTTGGATTTGCAATGAGTGGACCAAAATCTGTCCCTGCACCTATACACAAAAATATTAGTGGTGGATATATACCAAGGTCAATTCCTTGATATAAATAATATAGTAAGCCTCCAATCTCTCCATTTTCTGGATGTTCCATAAGTCCATTAAAAGGTAAATTAACAAGTAGCATTCCAAAAGCTATAGGGATTAATAAATATGGTTCATATTCTTTATGTATAGCTAAATACAACAAAAAACAAGCAATGCATATCATTATAAGTTCTCCTGGGACCATAAAAGAACCTACTTTTGTAGATGGATAAAACAATTTAGCAAAACCCATACTATTAAAAAAACTATATAATACTGAAAAAATATTTTCCATTTTTTATCCTTTTATTTTATATCTAACAATAAATCTCCTGCATTTACTTTTGCACCATTTTTTTGATATATCTTTATCACTTCTCCGCTCTTTGGAGCAACTATCTCATTTTCCATTTTCATAGCTTCTATTATAATCAAAACATCCCCTGCTTTAACTAATTGTCCTACATTGACTTTTATTTCTTGCACTATTCCTTGGAGTGGTGATTTTATAGTGTTCTCAGTTGCTACGGCATTATTTACTACTATTTTTTCTTCCACAATTTTCTTTTCACTAACTACAGCATTACTTTCTACACTATCTACATCTTCAACTTCAACTATATGCGAAATACCATCTACTACAACTTTATATTTTTTACTCATATTAATTTTATTCTCCTTTGTCTAATTTCTTCAAAATATATGAAACAAAATCAATAATATAAGATATTATTAATAATGTCAAAAAAACTATTATCATAGAAAATATTGATATAAAAATTGCATCTTCAAAATTTATAACTTTTCCAAACATATTGACCTCTAAAAGCTTTTTATATATTTTACTTTACTTTTCAAATTTATACAAGTCTTATTTATATTTTATATTTTTTTATTTATGGTAAGTTCTAATAATATAAATTTTTAAAATCTAAGTGGGCTCGCAGTGCTTCGCCCCTACGGATCCTTGTTCGTACCCTATGGATACTTGGTTCGTACTCTATGGATTCTTGATCCGTGCCCTATTAATCCTTGGTCGTCCCTATTCTTTTCATTTTTTAAATTTTCATTATTTAATTTTATCTCTATCTGCTCATAAATTTTACTTTTTATCAAAAATTTGATATAATAAAACAATGAAAAAATTTAATAAAATTTTAATATTTTGTCTTTTTATATGTATAAACACAGTTTTTTCATCAGGAAAAGTAAAAAAAAGTAATTCTCTTGACCAAATAACTGGTCCTGCTTTTGATTTTTCATCAATTCCACTACCCATAGCTACTGCATCTTTTGCAAGTATGTCACAACTAAATGACAAAGTTTTTTTACATGATGGAGTTAGCTATGTAAAAGGTGATATGCTCGGTAATTTTATGTTGACAGGGTATTGTGCCTGCAAAAAATGCACATATGGGACAGGTATAACATATTCTGGAAAGCCAGTTCGTGAAAAACATACTGTTGCTGCTGATTTAAATGTTTTGCCTCTCGGGACTTTCATTATCCTTGAAGGCACATCTGGAACAAATGTTAATTCTTATGATGGTGTATACCAAGTAGAAGATAAAGGAGGAGGAGTAAAAAACAAACACATTGATATATATTTACCTACTCACGAACTTGCAAGTTTAGTCACTTATCACGGAAGAGCTTATGCTAATGTTTATCTCGCTATTCCACTAAATCATTTATACATTAACTAATTAGGAGGTTTTTATGGAAAACTGTATTTTTTGTAAAATTATAAATGGAGAAATTCCAAGTTTTACTGTATATGAAGATGATGACTTCAAAGCAATACTTGATTTATCCCCTGCTACCAAGGGGCACACTTTGGTTATACCAAAAGAACATTCTATAACTTTACTTGATTTATCAAAAGATAGAGCGGAAAAACTATTAGAGATAACAAAAAAAATTGTTAATGGATTAAAGTCTGTATTAAATTTTTCAAATTATAATATAATACAAAATAATGGTAAACTTGCAGGACAAACAGTTGAACATTTCCATTTACACATTATTCCAAGATATAGTGTAGAAGAAATAACTCTATGGGTTCCACACGAAAATGACCCATCAGTGAATAACTCTCTTGCAGATGAGATTAGAAATGCAATCAAATAAAAAAATTGCCTTAACAGGTGGAGGGACTTTGGGGCATGTAACACCCAATCTTGCTCTTAAACCTTACTTACTTAATAATCATTTTGAAATTATATATATTGGCAGCAAGAATAGTAATGAAAAAGGAATTGTTGAAGAAGAGAACATTCCTTTTTTTTCTATTACTACAGACAAATTAAGAAGGTATCATGATTTCAAAAATTTTCTTATGCCTATAAATGTAATAAAAGGAATAAATGAAGCTACAAAAATTTTGAAAAATGAAAAAGTTGATATTGTTTTTTCAAAAGGTGGTTATGTATCTCTACCTGTAGTTATTGCTGCAAATAGATTAAAAATCCCTGTAATATCTCATGAAGCAGATTTTACACCAGGACTTGCAAATAAATTATCAACACCTTTCTCAAAAAAAGTTTGCACAAATTTTCCAGAAACTGCAGAAATGATTAAACATAATAAAGGGGTGTATACAGGATGCCCTATGAGACCAGCTTTGCTACTTGGTTCAAAAGAAGAAGGTCTTAAAATTTTAAATTTTAAAAAACAAAAGCCTATACTTTTAGTTATTGGAGGAAGCCTTGGCTCTATTTACATAAATAACCTAATTAGAAAAAATTTATCTTTGTTAACTGAAAAATTTAATATAGTTCACTGCTGTGGTATGGGAAAAATTGATATGCAATATAAAAAAGAAACCATAAATAGTGAAAAAACAATTTTTACTTTAGAACGAAATGGTAAACTTTATGATGATTTATTAGATTCATATAGACAGGTTGAAATTATTAAAAAAGAATTAAAAGATATTTTTAAAGCTTCTAATATTATAATTAGTCGAGCAGGTGCAAATACAATTTTTGAAATATTGGCTATAAAAAAACCTAATCTATTAATTCCATTATCCTTAAGAGCATCAAGAGGAGACCAAATTTTAAATGCAAAAAGTTTTGAAAAACAAGGATTCTCAAAAGTCTTAACAGAAGAAGAGATTAATAATGATAATGAAATATTTATTAGAGCTATTAATGAGTTATATGAAAACCAAAGTTTTTATATAGAAAAAATGAATTTAGCAAATAAAATTAATGCAGCGGAAAAAATTACACAGATACTGATTGAAGCTTTACAGAAATAATATTTAATTTTATTTGAGCCTTTATCATTTATTGTCAACTTTATCAAAAATCTCTTGCCAACTTATATTCATAATATCAATATCATTAAATTTAGAAGCAATGTTATTAACGGTTTTATGAAATTCTTGTTCCTTAAATCTAAATTCAAAATATAAATCGTCAATTTTAATTTTACTTACAATGATTTTAGCTAATTCTTTATTATCACTTACCTTGTTTAAATATTTAAATTTTTTTACATCTATAATATCAAATAATTCTGTTTTAATATATCTTGACAAATCTTCTTCTATTAATTTAGAAAATGCTTTTGTAGGTTTTGGTATATCATAACACAACTGTCCTTCCATCCTATTATTTACAAAAGGATGTTGATTAAGAAAATCCTCAATAGAATGTATTGAATAAGTTTTGTTTACTAAATCTATCATTACAATACAACTAAAAATTTGACTTTCACCCATCGTTTTATATAACTGTTTAACATTTCCTATCTTGATTGAATATATTTCCTTGGCAGCTGTTTTGAGTTCCAAATATATTCTCTCATTGTTTTTTAATGTAATTAAAAAATCAGGAAAAGTTGTTTTTGCTCCTGCGATAGTTGACTTCTTTGTTGTATAGTCATATACGATTTTATGTTCTTTGTCATTTCCAGTTAATTCAATTTTTTTAATATTTTTATTTAACTTTAATAATTCATAAAATAAATCTTCTACAAACCAACCATATATAATATTTCTAACATATTTCCACCCTCTTCCCATAGAAGAAGGGGGCTTAATTTTATCGTTTACTGCTTTTTGCATTTCTTTATAATTTTTTTTACAAGATTTATATGCTTTATCATAACTTTGCTTTGACACCAAACTTCCAAACATAGAATCATACATTTTATTTACTTCGTTTAATTCCATTTCATCAAGTCTTATTTCTTCTTTTGGCATAACTATTTACCCTCTCTCGGCATTTTCTTTATTATTTCTTCAATTAGTTTTGGGGGGACACCCTCTCCTATAACTTTTCTCACAAAATTTTCAGTTGCCCAGTTTGGTGCTTCCCAATCATCAGGCAAACCTGTTAATATAAATAATTCTTTTAAAGTCAAAACTCTTGAATCACTATATGTCCCATCTAATTGTTTTCTGCCAGGATGCACATTATTTTGAGAAGATATAGCCCCATTACACATCGTTATTGTAGGAGCTGGCTTATCCCATGCAATTCTCTTGTATGTTGTCATAAAACCTTTTATTTTAGTTCCATCTTCTTTTTGTGGAAAATATTTTGTATTCTCAAAGGCAGTCTTTCCGCTTGGCGTATGCTTCATCCATAATATATGATTTTTATTATGAATAGGTGCATTGTGATATTTAATATTACTTTTTTCACCAGATTCTAAACTTGGTAAATACCCTATTGCTTCTTCAACTGTAATGATTTTTTGCTTATTAGGTAATTCCCATTTGCCGATTCTGCTTAACAAAACTATAGCTCTTTTTCTGTCTTGTGCTGTTCCATAGTCTGCTGCATTTAAGATATTAAAGCTTACAGCATATTTATTTGATAACTCTTTTTTAATATAATCAATAATTTTTATTTTTTCATCATTTACTATTATGCTTGTTTTTAGCATAGTTGGAACATTTTCTATAATAGCAGTTTTTGGATTTACTCTTTTGATAAATTCTACAACTTTAATGATTAAAGTATTTCTTGGGTCATTCTCATCCATTTTCCCAGCAACACTCATCCCTTGACAAGGAGGAGTGGCTAGTAAAAAATCGATTTTTTCTTGTTTCGATTTCTTTACAACTTCATTAAATATTTTGTTATCAGTAATATCCCCAACAATAATATTTGCTTTTGGATAATTAAATTTATAAAAATTTGCCCTATCTTTCAATAGTTCATTTGCTACAACTATATCTATTCCGTTTTTTTCTAAATATGTTTCAGCTATACCAACATTACAGAATAATGATGTCCCTTTTAGCATATTATCACCTTTTTTAGTTTATTTATTAACAATAATCTTTTACTAATTTTTCTAAACCTGCTTCATTAACAAAATAGTTTTGTTTATACTTTTCTAAATATAAAATTATATTATTATATTGCACAATATTCTTTGGTTGAGTTGAAAGGCCGTTTAGAGCTACAAAAAAAATCTCCTTACAAACATGACAAGTAATGAATTTTTTTATTATTTTCTGTTTGATTTATAAAAGCAATTATCTCATTGATTTCAGCATTTTGAGTTCCACCCTCCCCACCATTTGTCAATTTGTGTTCATATATAAAAATATCTTTTTTTATTTTAAATATAACATCAGGATTCTTATTCTGTCTCTCTCTTCTAAATCTAAACTGAATTTTATATTTTTTTAACATTTCAAGCATAATATCTATATCTCCTTTATCTGGCAAAATGCAAACACAAGAACTATCTTAAAATTGTTTAAAACTACTAACTTTTACAAAATCATAGGGTTTTAGAATATTGATGATATTATTTATTCCTGTTTTTCCTTTTCTTCTAGAAGATGATGCATCAGATATCACTTGCAATGACTGATTTGAATATCCATGAGACAAATAAATATTATGTCTTTCTTCTATATATGCATCAGCAATTTTTCTAATAAGACTAATTTTTTCATCTATATTAATTAAGTTTGATTGTTTCATATAAGATGAATATGAAAAACCAACAACTCTAAAATACACACAAAATGCTGAATAGTTAATATATTTAGTGTTTTCTATTATTAAAATTAAATTAATTAAAATCTCTTTTATTTGTTTTTCGCTTTTAACTTTTAATTCTTTTAATTTACTATATGCTGTTATTAATTCAATAATTTCTTCATTAGCTCTAGTTAATTCATTTTCTTTTTTTGCATTTAAGGGGATTACAAGAGCCCCTTTTTGATTTGAAAAATCTAAATCTTGGTTAATATTGTCTATGCTATACTGAAAATAATCTAAATTTGTCATTGGCAAATCTCCTTAAATCAAATTATATGCTTTCTCTAATATAGCTCTTGCTAACCTAAAATCTAATCTTCGTCTTCTTTTTCCAAATTTCGTATTACCTTTAAATGGTGTAAAAATTATATCAGAAGTATTATCTCTTAATTCAGCAATAATCTTATTTGATTCATTTATAAACTTTTCTCTATCCTTTGTTTTTATATCAATATTTAATAACGATATATGCCTTGAAGAAACTTTTATATTATTTTCAAAATCATAATCCATATCTTTCTTTAAGCAAAAATGTATTACATCTTGACCATTGGAGCTATCTGTAGCTCTTAATGCTAGCCATCCTTTTTTATCATTAAAAGAAATATTTATATCATTTTTAGGCTCTAATCTTAAATTTTCAAAATAAGCTAAATTATTTATATATTTATCTTCTTTATATATTTTTATTTTTTCAAATGGTTTTTCATCCCCATCAAAACAAGCAACACAAACTGGATTTTCTGTGTCTTCAAACGGATTTTCTTCTAAAATAGTAATTGAATATAATTTATTTTTTTGTTTATATATGGAATTAATAAAAGACTCTGGAATAATGGCGACTACATAATTTTGAGCCTCAAGCATTTTATCTAAAGCAAGTAAATAAATATCATCATAAATTGTTGAATTATAATATTTTTTTAAATTAATTCTATGTCTCGTTGCTGACTGTTTAGCAATATATGGAGGGTTTGTAATTATAATAGCATTATCTATATGTGGGATATTAACTAATGAATCATTGAT
This sequence comes from uncultured Lachnospiraceae bacterium, assembly GCA_946403075.1. GTDB lineage: Bacteria > Bacillota > Clostridia > Lachnospirales > Lachnospiraceae > UBA3633. The sequence goes on from CAMIYN010000001.1 coordinate 127,284, forward strand.
TTTCCAATTTAATTTTTTATCTATATCTAATCCTATAGTTTTTTCATAACCAAAATTTTTAACTACAGATAATAAATCTCCATTTCCTGCAAAAGGATCATAAACGATTTTAGTTTTTGAATTAATAATAAAGTCTTTAATATGTTGTCTTAGCCAAACATCTTTTTTTGTAAAAAATTGTCCTAATTTTGTTTTGTGCTTTTTTTCTTTTACATCAACATTCATTATATACAACCTCTAAATTAATACAAAACATACATTTTTTTGTATTCCTTTATAACTTTAACAAACTTTTATCGCTATCAGATAGTCTTTAAATACTCATCTATCGCCCTTGCTGCGGTTTTTCCTGCACCCATTGCAGATATTACTGTTGCAGCACCTGTCACTGCATCACCACCTGCATAAACTCTATCCCTTGATGTTAATCCATCTTCATTTACTATTATTCCACCATGTGAATTAACTTCTAATCCTTTTGTTGTATCTTTTATCAATGGATTTGGTGCTGTGCCTATTGATATAATGACAGTATTTACATCAAGTATAAATTCAGAATTATCTATTGGCATAGGTTTTCTCCTGCCTTTTTCATCAGGTTCACCTAATTCCATTTTTATACACTTAATTCCTATTACTTCGCCATTTTTTTCATCTCTCTTGTCTTCTTTATTCTCATATCCAATTATTTCTATTGGATTTGTTAAAATTTTAAAATCAATTCCCTCTTCCATAGCATGCTCTACTTCTTCTCTTCTCGCTGGCAACTCTTCCATGCTTCTACGATAAATTATATAAACTTTTTCTGCTCCAAGCCTTAGTGCAGTTCTCGCTGCATCCATTGCTACATTTCCACCACCAACCACTGCCACTTTTCCACCTTTCATTATAGGTGTTACCATTTTTTCTTTATATGCTTTCATTAAATTACTTCTTGTCAAATATTCATTTGCACTATATACACCTTTTAAACTCTCACCTTTTATTCCCATAAAATTGGGTAGTCCTGCACCACTCCCTACAAAAACTGCTTCATATCCCATCTCAAATAATTCATCTATAGTTAATGTTTTCCCTATTACAACATTTGTTTTTATCTCTACTCCAAGTTTTGATAAATTCTCTACCTCTTTTGAAACTATTTTTTTTGGTAAACGAAATTCTGGTATTCCATAAACCAAAACTCCCCCTGCCGTATGTAGAGCTTCAAAAATTGTAACATTATATCCTTTTTTTGCTAAATCACCTGCACAAGTTAATCCTGATGGTCCACTTCCTACAATCGCCACTTTATGATTGTTTGTGTTCTCTGGTTTTTTCATTTCATTACTATGTTCGTTATGATAGTCTGCTACAAATCTCTCAAGCCTTCCTATTCCTACTGGTTCAAATTTTATACCAAGTGTGCATTTACTTTCACACTGACTTTCTTGTGGACACACTCTACCACATACAGCAGGTAATGATGATGATTTTGATATTTCATCATATGCTTCTTCGAATTTTCTTTCTTTAATTTTTACTATAAACTCTGGTATATTAATATTTACAGGGCAACCCTCGACACAAGGTCTATTTTTACAATTTAAACATCTATCTGCTTCTAATAATGCAATCTCTTCTGTATAACCTGTTGCTACCTCATCAAAATTATGAGCTCTCACTTTTGCATCTTGTGTTGGCATTTCATGTTTTTTAGGATTAATAGCCATATATTCCTCCTATCCCTTTTTTAATAAATTGCAAGTTTCTTCTCTTGCATGTTTTTCAAAATCTATATAACTTCTACCTCTCATCATTGCCTCATCAAAATCTACTTCATATCCATTAAAATCTGGACCATCTACACAAGCAAATTTTGTAATCTTTTTGCCATCTCTATTTATAGTTAATCTACAGCAACCACACATCCCAGTCCCATCTATCATTATTGGATTCATTGAAACTACGACAGGAACATTAAAAGGCTTTGCAGTTAACACTACAAACTTCATCATAATCAGTGGTCCTATAGCTATTATCTCATCAAACTTTTCGCCACCTTCAAGCATTTCTTTTAGAGGAACTGTGACATTTCCTAATCTTCCATATGAGCCATCATCTGTCATCATTATAAATTTATCAGAAAATCCTTTAAACTCATCTTCAAGTATTACCAAATCTTTATTTCTAAAACCTATTATGCTTGTCACGGTTGCTCCAGCTTTTTTGCAAGCTTCGGCAACAGGCATTGCAATCGCACAGCCTACACCACCACCTACTATACAAACTTTTTTAATCCCTTCTATGTGTGTAGCTACACCAAGTGGGCCTACAAAATCACAAATACTGTCACCCTCTTTTTTACTATTTAAAATCTCAGTAGTCGCACCTACTACTTGAAAAATAATTTTCACCAATCCTTCTTTTTCATTTACACCTGCTACAGTTAATGGTATTCTCTCTCCAGCTTCATCTACTCTTAAAATTATAAATTGACCTGGTTTTGCTTTTTTTGCAACTAATGGAGCTTCTATTTCCATTTGTATAACTGTTGGATTCAATGTCTTTTTTTTAACTATTTTATACATAAAATTTAATGCAATTTAAAATATTGCTCTCCTTTTTTTATTTTTTATTACTTTTTCAAATTAGCACTCCTATGATACAAAAAAATCTACTATTCTTTTCTATATAAATAATTAATCTATTTTAATTTATCAAATAATTTTTTTATAGGTTTTTCAAAAGCTAAAAACAAAACAAACAAAGGCTCCAACACCACAAGCCCCAAAATAAACCATTTTGATACCTTATGTTTTAATCCCATGCAAATAAAAAATCTAACATATATAAACACTAAAAATAAATTTATAAAAAATGGAATTATTCCACCTACTATTATTCCTATAAATCTAATAGACAAAAAATCTGTAATTTGATATAAAAAATTTCCAAATAATTTAAAAACCAAAGAACAAATTAGCGAAACCATTGCTGATATAAAAAATTTTTCACAATCATATATTTTAGTTTTTACATAATCAGAATATATTGGGATAAGTGCCTTCCAATACTCCTCTCCTTTTTTGTGAAATAAGCAAGCCCATGAAAATGTATGGCATATTAACAAAAAAACATTTAAAAAATTAAAATATCCAAAATTCATTTTGAAAATCGGATTTATCAAATTCAACAATATATATTCTCTTACTATAAACATTTAACACCTCTTATTTTTATTTGGGCACAGAAGCTTCGCCCTTACGATTTTTTTATTTGTCTATACAGCTATCACTACTATCTTATAATGGGCTCGTAGTACTTCGCCCCTACATTATTTTATGCTATTAAAAAATTTTTGTATTTGCTTATCAAATGCCAAAAAATAATAAAAAACTATATTTAAAAATAGTAACCCCACAACGAACCAACCAGTTTTTTCATGTGCCTTTGCGAGATGAACATAAAAATTTATCACTATATAAAGCATAAATCCAAAAAGAATAAGTGCAAATAGAATAATTGGTATTCCGATAAAAAATCCCATTGGGTTCATTAAAATTGCTCCCACTAAAACTAAAACTATAAAGCCTATAAATAATATTATAAGGCATATAAAATATTTTACTTCCCAATATATTTTAAATAACAAATAATTATTATATATTGGTATAAAGCCCTTCCAATATTCTATTCCTTTTTTGTTTAACAACACTGCTATAGGGAAATTTTTTATTAAGACTATAATTAAAAAAATCATACTTCCAAAACTTGATAATGTTTTGCTTGTATTTACTGCTATTTCACTCATCATTTAAAATTTATCTCCTTATACTTTTTTTACAAATAGGTACGAAAAGCCTGTCTTTTTGTACCACATTTTTGTCTTGAGCTAGGACTCGTGATACCTCACCCCTATTTTTTTGGTTCGCACCTACGACTAACACTACTTTCTTGCGATGGGCTCCCAAAGGTGTACAGTATGGTAACATAGTATACAATTAGTCTAAGCACA
>CAMIYN010000002.1 GCA_946403075.1 uncultured Lachnospiraceae bacterium
CTTTTTCCATAATTATTTATTTCTTCTAAGTCAAACTTGATTAAATGCTTTTTTAACAAATCATTACTATAATCACTTAAAAGATAGGTAGTAATAAATCCTTTTTCTTTATGTGTTATAACTGGTATCATATCATATAAAATCTTAATTCCATTGTTTGTATTTAAAATTTCTATTTTTGCCTCTCCACCCACCATAGTATTTATTGTATTTTGAGATGAAATAAAATTTCCTAATGAATAATATATAAGCATTTCATTTCCATATTCATCAGATAAAACTTCTACATTTTGCAAAACATGAGGATGTGTGCCTATCACTATGTCAATTCCTAAATCTAAAAAAATTTTTGCCCATTCTTTTTGAAAATTAGTTATTTCGTTTTTGTATTCAACTCCCCAATGCACAAAAACAATACTAACATCAGTTTTATTTATTCCATCTTTAATATCTCTTATTACTTGTTGTTTATTCTGTAATGTATTAATACAACGATATTTCATTTCATATTGTTCACCAAAATTTGTTCCATAAGTATAATTAAATAATGAGAATCTAATATTATTCTTTTCTATTATTTCATATGGAACTCTATTTTCATTTAATTTATGAATTCCAAGACAAATAATATTATTCTTTTTATAAAAATCTATTGTGTCGTTTACTCCTGTCTCAGCTTTATCTATTGCATGATTAGTAGCACAAGTGACAATATCAAAGCCTGCATCAATTATTGCCTCCCCTACCCCTATTGGAACTCCAAATTTTGGATAATCACTATATAAAGTATAATCATTGACAAGCATTGTTTCATGATTAATAACTGAAATATCTGAATTGTCATTTTCTTTTTTTATATTTTCATATAAAAAATCAAAATTTTTATTATTTCTTAACCCATATTTGTAAATATTTGAATGTACCAAATTATCTCCAAAAGCATTGATTAAAACTTTATTGTTTATGATATCAATATTTTCATCAAAATCAAATTTTGGTGTCATTAATAAAATATTTTTATTTTTATCAATACTAAGTATTTCCCTATTCCCATCAAAATAATTTACTAAAACTTGTTCTCTACTATTTATAATAATATTTTTTATATAATTATTAAATTTTTGTTTATTTATAAAATTAATATCTCTATATAAAAAATTATATGCATATATATACTGATAAAAACTATTATTAATATCTTCCCAACCTAATACTATTAACTCATTTCCAACATTTTCATCAATATTTTCCCATAAGAAATTTTGCACTATAATATTTTTATCAGTTTCCCAAATGGTATTATCATTAAATTTAATATTCATTTTTTTATCTACTAATGTGATTTTATATGGAATTTTTTCATCATAAAAACTCTCATTATTATCAAAAGGAAATATACTCTCATCATTTTCATTGTTAATAATTGAAAGTTCTTTATTTGAAAATTCTACCCAATCAGGAATTTCTCTTAATACGGTTTTATCATTTAAAACATTTTTTTTAAAAAAAATATTTTTCCCTTCAAATATTAAAATTATAGTTAATAATATAATAATTATCATTAATAAACAAAATTTATAATTACTATTTTTATAAATATCTGTCATTAAACTAAATCCTTTTTGCAATTTCAAGTCCTATATGAAATTTATATAGGGAATGATTTGCACTATCAAGTCCATAAGTTGAATAATCAGTAGTCAACACATCACCACTCTCCAAAAAATTGTATAAAGAAAATTTATGAAATTTACATACGGCCTGAACTCCTGCAAGTTCCATATCAACTGCAATACAACCATCCTTTTTTCTATTTTCATAGTTTTTTCTTATTTCCCTATATATTGCATCCGTAGTCCACACTCTGCCACAGACATATGGAATATTTAATTCTTTAAATATATTAACTACTTTTTTGTAATTATCTATTTTTATATAATTAGAAGGTTTTGCATAATGGTATGACATCCCTTCATCACGATATGCATATGTTGGAATTATAAATCTATCTCTTGTCCTTTCTTCATTTAAAGAGCCAGCAGAACCAAACATAATAAATTTACTACTACCAATTAGACAATTTGCTTCAATTACATTCATCCCAGAAATAGCAGAACCAAGACTTGATACATATATACCAATTTTCATTTTATTATATTTAAAAATATATATAGGTATGTTAAAATTACAATTAATGATTTCAGTATATTTTTCAGCTTTAAACTCTTTTATAGCATATTTTAAAATTTCTTTTGAAAATGTGATAATACAAATATCACATATTTTTTTCTTTTCCCCATAAAAATCTTTTACAGTTATAATAGGTTTACTTGTTTTATCAAAGGTTTCTATAATCATTAAATACCTCTATATTTTTTGTATATTTTTCTCTTTATAAACTTTCCAGTATTTTCACAAATAATATTTTCAAAATGATCACCACAATCAACACTTTCAACTACTAAATTCCCACGAAGGAAAACTTTGTCAATAGCCCCACTAAATTTTTTATTTTCAAAAACACAATAATCAGATTTTGTCATTTGATTATTTTTTGTATATATTGTATCTGTATTTGGATCAAAGACAACAATATCAGCATCAAAACCCTCTTTTATAAATCCTTTTTTACCATATAGCCCAAAAAGTTTTGCAGGATTTTCAGATAACACTTCACACATTTTTTCTTTTGTAATTTTCTTTTTAACTACTCCATCATACATTAAAATTGCTCTATGCTCTACAAAGTTTAATCCACCAGGAATTTTTCTAAAATCATTTTTTCCAAGCGCTTTTTGCTTTTTTGTAAATGAACAATGGTCAGTTGAAACTATATCAATCTCACCAATATTTATAGCTTTCCATAGTTCATCATTATCAATTTTTTTTCTAAGAGGTGGGGAAATGACATATTTTGATGCTTCATCAAATTTTTTATTATATAAAGAATCATTTAAGAATAAATATTGAGGGCAAGTCTCTGCATATACTTCATATCCCTTCTTTCTTGCTTCTCTTATTTCATTTAAAGCATCAATGCAAGTGACATGCACTGCTAAAAGTGCAGTATGTGAATTAGATGCAAAATAAGATACTCTATTAATCGCTTCTGCCTCTGCTATACTTGGTCTTGTCTTACTATGACTTAAAACTTTTTTGTTATTAATACCTTTTACTGTCTCTCTAAGTGCTGCTATCATCCCATCATTTTCACAATGAATCCCAACTATTCCATTATTTTTACCGATTTCTTCTATACATTTATACATATCTTTATCATCTAATTTAATATCATAAGTAGTATATAGTTTAAAGGATGTAATACCTGATTTGATCATTTCCTTAATTTCACTTAAAGATTTTTTATTTACCTGAGAAATTGACATATGTATTCCAAAATCACAACTGACCCCAACTCTTGATTTTTTAAGCCAATTAGCCAAGCCTTCTTTCAAAGTTTCATTTTTATATTGTGTTCCATAATCAATGATAGTTGTAGTTCCTCCAGAAATTGCAGCAAGAGTTCCTGATTTAAAATCATCAATAGTAGTAGTCCCAGCAACCGATAAATCAAAATGTGTATGCCCATCTATAAAACCAGGAAATAAAAATTTTCCACTAACATCAATGACTTGCATATCTTTTGTTTTTTGTATATTTTTTTTAACACTTGAAATCTTTTCACCTAAAATTAAAACATCCATTTTTTTTGAACCACTTCCACTAACAACCAATCCATTTTTTAATAAAATTTTTTTCATATCTTTCTCCAAAATTATTTATTAATAATATATTTTATACTTTTATGAATCACACTCATAAAAGCAGAAAATAAAAACATATATATTATCAAAACTACATTAAAAACTAATGTATTATATTCAGTTAAAAACCATACAATTTGTTTTGGAAATAATAAATTTATATTTAAAAATACTAAATGCGATGGCATATGATAAGCCATTAGATATAAACTTATAGTTCCAAAATATGCTAATAATTTTGAAATATATAAAATATTTGATAGTAAATCAGATATTAAAAAAAGTGCTATATATGAAATCATTGAAAAAGATAAAAAATAAAAAAACGAATCGCCAAAAATTCTTGGATACATATCTATATAATCAATCTTTTTTGACGAAAAATAAAATATAGAAAAAATCACTACAGATAAAACAAAAGTTGCAAAATTTTTTAAAAATAAATTTTTAATTTTATTTTTAAATTTTTCATAAATAGCAATGATATATGGTAAAATTATCCTTCCAAAAAACACAAGTGGTAAAGTGAGCATTGCAAGGTCTATATGAAAAATTAAAGATTTTTTCTTTAAAATAATTACATAGTAATAAGCAAAAATCATTATAATCATGACATAGACAAAAAAAAGTATATTGAAAATCGTATTTTTATTATTAAATTTTAATATCTTTGTTATTTTTCTTGAAAGAATTATACCAACATCTTGTAAACACATCACTATAAAAAAATAAGGCAAAAACCATAATGGTAAATTTATATTAAAATTAGTGTCATTTGCCAAATCTCCCAATACAGTTCCATTAAAAATACAATTTATCAATGGTAAAACATTTGTTATCTCATTTCTTGCTAAATAAAAGAAAAATGAAATAAATGAAAATATAAAATAATATGACATTATTGAATAAAATCTTTTCTTTATAACTAAAAAATAATTATCTGTTTCTTTAATTTTTGTAAAATATGCACCAATAATTACAAAAGCTGGAATTGTTAATATATGAATATAATTAAAATGCCCAATAGTATGTGCTACCATTACAAATATCATTAAAATTGCTTTTTGAATATCAAATCTTATATCTCGCATATTAAAATATTTAATGTAGTATAAAAAAAATAACTTACTACAGCCAATCCTCCTATTTAACTATATCATATTATTAAAATTTTTTGTTAAAAATTTAAACTAATCTCTAATATTATAAATTAAAAAATCTTATTTTAAAAATTTATAAATATTAAAGGTTCTATATGAAACATTAACAAAATGTATTCTTTTTAGATATTTACTTGTAATAATCAATGAAAATAAATATATAAAAGCAAAAAAACTATGGCTTGCCAAATTATAAAAAATAATATAATTAAAATTGTATTTTTCCATATCACACAAAAAATATATAAACCAAGAAATTGCAAATGTATATATTATAATAATTCCAAAAAATATAATATTAAATATAGTTAAAATTAAACTTTTATCATTTATCAAATCTTTAAATTTATTTTTTATTAAATAATATAAATTTAAAATAATAGAAAAAATAAAATTTATAAATAAAATAGTATTTAAAACACCATATATTTTATAAAAAATTTTTAAAACTTTCATAACTTTATCATTATTATTATCAAAAGCTTCATTTTTAATTTCACTCATATTTAACTTTTTTGAAAATAAATCTAATGCTTCATTATATACTGATTTATCATTCAATGACATCATCATTCTCTTATTTAAAATCTGATGTTTAAATCCATCAAGGAATATTATTGATTTAAAACTATCAAAAAATATTGGAAATAATTTTTCAATTTCATCTTTACTATATCCACCAGCAGATGAAATAATCTGTATTTTTTTAGATTTTTTTAAAACTCCATTTTTAAAAGATAAATCTATTTCGTCATTAATTTTTTTAAATAATTCGTTTACTGATACTTCACTAGTCCACATATTATTTTTAACTAATTCAAATCTCAATACCCAAGATAAAAAATCCCCCCTTATAGGATTTTCTTTTATATTCCCTTTTAAATCATAACTCTCAGTTGAAATAATACTTTCAAATAACTTTGTATTTTTTTTAAAAGTTTCTGATGCATTGTATGCTTTTTCAATTGCATCATATGGAGCCCAACAAGTGATTGTTCTATATTCTGAATCAATTTTATAAATATTTTCTACAAATTTGCCAAGTTCACCATTTGTTCTTGTGTTTATTTCAAAAACTCCAAAATAATGCTTATTAACCTTTTTATAAAAAAAGGTTAATAGATAAAATATTATTAAAGGTAAAACAATTAATAATATTTTAATATTTTTTTTTAATCCTTTTTTAGAAAAAATATAATAAAAAATACTTAAAAAAATAAAAAATAATAAGCAGCAATAAATCCAAATACCATCTTCTTTTATATAAAATGTAAAAGTGAAAAAAATTCCTAAAATAATAGTCTTTAACAAAAATTTTTTATTAAAACTATTATTCATTATATCTATAAAAATTAAACTCGCAAGTGAAATTACAATCAAAACTGATGGGACAATAATCGAATTTCTATAAACTCTCATACCAACCGATACATTATATCCTATTGGCATAAACAAAACATAGATAAATGAAAAAAATCTTATATAATTATTTTTTGTAATTTTAAAAATAGTTAAAAAAACAAAAAATGCTGATAAACACCAATATAGAGATAAAAAAATACTATATCTAATACCTATTTTATCAACCAAAAATAAAAATACTGGATAACTCATATTTTTTACAAGTGAATATGGATTTTTTTCAATAAAATGACTAAAATCCGAATATAATAACATTAAATAATCATCAACTCCTGCATCTACCACAGCACTTACAGATACAAATTCACCAAATATTATTCTTAAAACACAACAAAAAATTAATAAAGCAAAAATTAAATATTTATTTTTAAATTTAATTCTTTTAAAAATCATTTAAGGCTACCTCTGGAAAATTACATTTTAAAAACTTCTCTTGACAAATAATAACACCCAAAAATATAACTGAAAATTAAAATTGATGAAGTAGCAGTATTATAAAAAAGTATATATAGATTTCTATTATTTGGATTTTCAATACATAAAAAATTAATAAACCATGATATAGAAAAAGCATATACAACTGACAAAATAAATAATGATAAGCTTGAAAAATTTATAATTAAATCAAAACCTACAATTTGTCTTTTTATAAATTTATATACAAAACAAATAATTGAAAGAATTAAAATTATAAATAAAATACTATTTAAAAATCTATAAATAATAAAAATTATATTTGATATAGTATTTGTTATTTTAACTGTATCATTAAAATTTTCATTTAAAATTTCGGGCATATTTAAAATTTTTGCATATCTATTTAATTGATGTTCTAATATTGATAAAAAGTATTCATAAGTAAAAATTCTTGTCTCAAGTTTATCATCATTAATATTTTCTAAAAAAATTGATGATTTCATATTATCAAATACAAGAGGAAAAAGACCAAGTATCTCATCAAATGACAAACCACCAGAACTTGATAACAACTGAATTTTTTTATCTTTATTTAACTTTCCATTTTTAAAGGCATAATCAATTTCAAAATTTATTTTTTTAAACAAATCACTTACTTCTCTTTCACTAGTAAAGAGCCCAGCTCTATCTAATTCATATCTAAGTACCCATCCCAAAAAATCACCATGTATAGGATTTTCTTTTATATTACCATTCAAACCAAAACTTTCAGTATGAAGTATTCCATCATACAAACCTTTACACTCGCTCAAGGTTTTTGAATTTTCAAAAACTTTTTCTATTGCATCATAAGGTGCCCAGCAAAAAGAATTTCTATTTGCTGATTCAATTTTATATACATTATTTACAAATTTACCAAGTTCTCCTTCAGTCCTCGTATTTATTTCATAAACACCAAAAAATTTTAAATTTATTGCTTTATAACAATTTGTTAAAAAAACAAAAATAAAAATTGGTATAAACAGACATAAAGATTTTTTTACTATAATTCTTATAGTATTTTTATTTATAATCAATAAAAAAATTGTAAAAACTATTGAAAATAGAAGGACACATAATAGCCAAATGCCATCTTCTTTTATATAATATGTGAAAGTAAAAACTAAACCTAATATAATAGAAATCCATATACTCTTTTTATTAAATTTAGATATTAATTCTATAATTAGAATAATTAATAACCCAAAAAACATTATTATAAATGGATGAATAATACAATTTCTATATACTCTAAGCCCAATAGACACTGTGAAAGCAGAATAAAAGAACAATACATACAAATAAAAAAATAGAGATAATATTTTATTTTTAGTTAATTTTTTAACCAAAACATATACAATAATTGCAGCAAAAAACCAAATGAGTGAATACCATATAGTCCAATTAATTTTACTAAGATGCACTACATCTAATAAAACTGGAAAAGACATATTTTTAACCAGACTATTAATATTTGGAGAAGTCCAATGCAATTTACTTGCATAATCAAGCATTAATAAATCATCTGCAAGTCCAAAAGGAAATAAAGCAACACTAACAATTTTACCTATAAAGATTCTTATTAATAAAAAGACAAAAATAAAAATGTTTTCAAAATTCCAAAACTTACTTATTATAGATTTTATCAAATTCATCTCTATACCTCAAAATAAAATTTCTAATTTCTAAAATTGTGCTTCTAAATTCTTGTAAATATTTAATGGGTTCTGCTGATTTATAATTACCAGTATTATCAAAAAAACTATATGGATATCCAACAATGTCAAAATCTACATCATAAGTTATCGCAAATGGCATAAAACACATTGATTGATAAGTAGTATAAATTTGTGATGATATTAGTAAAATTGATTTAAATTTTAAATCAAAAACTGTTTTAAAAAAATAATCGTAGGTATCTTTTGAATTTGCTCTGTGAAGTGGGTTAGAACTTGGTGCTTTTAATATTTTCGCAGAAATATTTTCATCAGTTTTTAAACCTGCTAAATGAAAACCATATTGCAAAGCATCAAACTCAGTTTTTGTAGAATTAGGATAAGAGAACTTTTTTGTATTTTCTGTTATGTCAAATTCTCTATCACAACTAAGACCAATTATAGATACATTTTTAATATCATATTTATCAATTAAATATTTTGTAAACTTTGGTCTTAAAATATTTGTTTCTCTCGCACCACCGAGCACCAAGATATAATTAAAATCATAACTATTCAATTCTGTATTACCTATCAATGTAAGTTCTTTTGCAACTTCTAAAATCAAATTTTTTATACTTAAAACATAATCATCGCTTACAAGAAGCCATCTTGCATTCTCTCCACTTTTTGTTTTAATTTTATCATTTTGAATCTTTCTATAATCCCAAGCATTTGAAAAATTATATAAATTTTCTAAATAAATAAAAAAATTTGTATCTGGTAAAAAATTATTATCAAATTTTTTTACTAATTTTAAAAATTTTTTATTATATAAAAAATCATTAAATTCACTTAATAGAATATCAATTTTTTTATTTACAAAATACTTTTTCATATATTAATATTTAAACAATTTACTCTTTATGGTTAAATTAATAAAAAAAACTATAAATATCAAAAAAAATAATATTGTAATTATGAAATTTAAATCATTATTTAAAAAATTAATTAATATAAACATAATTATTGATGAAAATATTGAAACAAATATTGAAACAAATATTGATGTATTTAATTCATAAAAGATGCTTGATATAAATAAGTCAATTGAAGATATAAACATCATAAAACAAATTAAAAGCAAAACAATTTTTAATAATTCAAACAATCCTATCCCACCCAAAATAACAGTTAAATAAAAAATTGGCAGACTTGCAAAAAATAAAGTAAATAAAGATATAATTCCATTTAAAAATTTACCAATTACTATATCTTTTTTAGTTATGTTTGTATTTAATATGTTCTCAATAGTTTTATTTTTTTTATCAGAATTTATTGAAGTTGAAAAAAACAAAATTGGCATAAATGAAGTAAATAATATTGATACAATTAATCCAATTCTCATAAAATTTTTAATTCTATTATAATTAATTTCAATATTATTTTTTATACCAATAATAATATAGTTTATTAATAATGTAAAAAATAATGCAAAAAAAATCAAAAATACAATTAAAAGCATAATTACTTTTCTTTTTTTTAATGATATTGTTAATTCTCTATTATAAACTATTAATATATTTTTCAAAACTCTTCCTCATTAATTATTTTATTATCTTTAAAAGTTTTAATACTTTTGTATATTTGTCCTAAAATTTCTATATCTTCTCTATATGAATAAACACTCACACCATTTTCAATCAAAGTCCTTAAAATATCTTCTTTATCACTATCATTTCCAGAAATAGAAAAATAAATTTTATCTGAGTCAAAAACAACATTTTGAACTTTTTTAATCTTTTTTAAAATATTGATAGCAAAAGTAATTTCACCATTTATTCTCATTTCCATTCTATTTAATAAATCTAATTCATCAAGAATACTATTTATAGTTCCAAATTTTGCAATTTCTCCATTTTCCAATATACCAATGTGTGTGGATATTTCTCCAAATTCAGACATATTATTTGATGTGAGTATTATAATCATATTATATTTATTCTCTAATAATATTTCTTTTATTAGATTTTTTGTATTATTATTAACTAATTTTAGTGGATTATCAAGAACTAAAACATTTGGTTTAATAATTAATAATCTTAATAAATTTATAAGTTTTTTTACACTCACATTCAATGTATCTATATTTGCATTTTTCAAAATTGATAGTTTATATTTATCAAAAATGTCATTAATAATTTTATCTTTACTATCATAAATTCCATAACAATCTAAATAAAAACAAAAATATTCATATACAGTCATATTTAAATTTTTTTCAAATTCATCAAACATTACTGATATTTTAAAATTTGAAATATCTGGATTAAATCTAATACTACCCCCATCAATATCATTTGGACTCGCAAATACTTTTGTGAGAACAGTTTTTCCAGAATTCTCTTCGCCAATAAATGAAACTATAGAATTTTCATCTATAGAAAAAGAAATATCTTTTAAAACAACAATGTTATCAATTATTTTTTTAACATTTTTAAATTCAATCATTTATGTTGTCCTATTGTTCTTATTAATGGAAGACTGATTTTTCTACTCAAAAAATCTTTTCCAGTAGGTGTATATCTAACAATTAATTCATTGTTATCATTAATATAATTTGATATTTCATTTATTGTTTGTTCTGTAACTTCATCATATACATCATTAATATAATTATATACTGATATTATTCCATAAAAGGGAACATTGTATTCACTCTTTCCTACATCATAATCGGATAGATTTTCAAAATAAATTTTTGAATAATTATAATTCTTATCTAATATATATTTATTTATTACTTCGGTATCACCATCAATTGAGTTATTTTTTATATTAAAATCACCATAAAGATTTACAGTTCTATTATTATCTATAATCATATCAATATTATTAGAATCAGTATAATTTACATCAAAGTTTTTTACTATCATAGTATTTCCAAAAATATCTGAAATATCATATGAATATAAATCAATTGTTTTATTTTCATTTATAAATCCAACAAGTTTTGCTCTATTATATGAATTATTTATATTATCTAAATAGTATTTAACTATATTGGAATTTGGGAAATAGCACATTAAATCTGCTTGCATTGTATTATTTCCAATAGGTGAATTAAAAGCTCTCCCCCTTGGTAAAATTACCACTGAACCTGATTTTACAGTTCCAACATACAGAGTTTTCCCTAAAAATATTATTGAAGCTTCCATTATGTCCACATCCATATTATTTGCAATCATTCCAGATATATTCCCATCAAAAAAATTTAGGCTTATATCTATAGGGTATTTATAATTTAAATCACTTTCATTTTTATAAATAAAAATATTTGAATCAAATTCTTTTATATTCTCTGCATTGATTAGTTTTTCACTATCATCTATTTCAATATTAACAACTTTAATATCTTTATTCCCTTCTATTTCTTCCCTATAAATTGGTGTCGTTAAGTTTTTTACAAGTGGATATAGTGAATTATTCATATTTGTTGCAAAAGAATACTTCTTATTATCAATATTTATAAAATTTAATATTGCAGTTTCTTTTGAAGAATCATCATCTAATTCTGTAATATCAACAAAACTTAAATAGGTTTTGTTTCTCCTATTTTTGTTAAAAATCAACATAATAGCAATCAAAAAAACTATCGAAGTTATTATCACAAAAAATTGATATTGATTTTTTTTGTTTATATTTATACAAATTGAATATGTAATTACAGTAATAAAAATTATATAAATAGAAATTATCAAAACAATTAAAAGAATATCTGGTAAATTAGAGACATCTGCAACATCAACAAGTTTTTTTATATTATTATATCTATTAAAATTTGTTTTTGTTTTTGATAGGTTATCAATAATATTATTATCAATAGTTTCATTTAACAAATTTTTAATAAAAATATTATCAATACTTACTATAGAACTTATATCACAATAATCAAAATTAGCAATAGACACTATCCCATTTTCTATATATACTTCTACAATATTTTCATTATATTTTTTTATGTAATTATCAAAATTTAAATTTGTAACTGGCAAATTTAAAATCTCATAAATATTAACACCTTCAGTCCAAATGCCATTTAAATTTACTAAATCATTTCTAACAAAAATTGGTCCAATTATTTTATTTCTTAAAAACTTTGGTAATGATTTATCCCCTAATTCGCCAGTCCCCAAAATTATAGATTTACCTTTATTCAAAAAATCATACATTGCAGTATTAAGAGCATCAATATCTTGTGAATTTACACTAAAATCAATATTACTAATCACAAGACAATCAATATGTTCAAGAATTTGTCTATTTTGTAAAAACTGTTCAACTTTCAAATTAATTACTTTTGTTCTAATATTATTATAAATTGAGACATCATCAAAATAATTTAATTTATTTTCGGTATTAGATATGATGCCTATAACAACACTTGGTTGAATAGTATTTAAATCAATATTTAATCTCTCACTAACAATATTTTCATCGTTTAAATCAAATAAATCACAAATTATAGTATTTGAGGTATCAGAAATTGACACATCAATAGTTTTTGTCAATCTTTCTCTCCCCTCAATTTGTATATTTTGTCTATATCTATATAATGATTCATTAGACTCATACACATTTACATTAATATATCCATCAAAAACTTCTTCATCAATATTTATTAAATCAACAGTTATAGGAATTACATCATTAAATTTTGCAATATTTTCAACACCATAATGTATATTCATCCTAACATTTGCTGCAAAAACATTTTTGTTAATAAACAAAAATAAAAAAATAAAAAAAATTTTTATATATTTTTTATTCATATAAATTCTCATTTTCTAAATCAAAATCAACTTTTAACAAAACTTTAAATTCTGTCCCATTTTTATCACTATTAACTTCTATTCTACCTTTATGTAATTCAGCAATATTTTTTGCTATGGCAAGTCCCAATCCAGTTCCAGATACATTGCTATTTCTTGATTTATCTGCTCTATAAAATTTTTCAAATAATTTATGTTTTATATCATCGGAAATAATTTCACCAAAGTTAACTACTGACACATAATATGAATTATCACCATCTTTGAATAAAGTAATAATTATTTTTTTCCCGTCTTTGCCATATTTTATTGCATTATTAATCAAATTATCAAAAAGTCTTGCAAGTAATTTGGGGTCTCCTAAAACATCAAGCGAGCTTACATTACTTTTAAATTCATAATCAATTTTATTCTTTTCAAATAATGGATATAATTCTTCAATTAATTGATTTATAAGTTTTACAATATCTATTCTTAAAAGATTCATTGGAAGTTTTCCAAAACTCAATTTTGTAAATGCAAATAAATCATCAATCAAAGTTTCTAGCCTTTTTGACTTATTATATGCAATACTTATATATTCCATTTTTTTTTCATCAGTAATTTTTTTATTTGTCTCAATAATTTCAAGATATCCAAGTATTGATGTGAGAGGAGTTCTCAAATCATGTGCTATATTGGTTATTAATTCATTCTTTTGTCTCTCACTTTCTCTATCCCTCTCAATTATTTCTTGTAATTTAATTTGCATAATATTTAGATTTTCTGCCATTATTGATATTTCATCATCAGAATCCACAATGATTTCTTCATTAATATTGCCATTTGAAATTCTATTAATGCCCTTATATATTAAATCAATATTTTTATACTTCTTTCGTTCTAGCAATATGAAAGTTATAGTAAATACTATTATCCCTAAAAAAAAAGAAAGTAATAGATTTAAAAAATTTTCATTTACAGCAAATTGCCTTGTATCAAGAATATTTCTACTCACTCCAATTTCAGATATAAATAATATATATATGAAAAAAATTACTATTATAAAAAAAATTATACTTGATATAATTACATTTACCAAAAATCTCAAATAAAAATTTTTTAAAAAATTATTTTTCAATCTTATATCCTATTCCCCAAACTGTAGTAATTATTTTTTCTTTTTTATCATCTTCTTTTAATTTGTTTCTAAGTCTCCTAATATGCACCATTACTGTATTAGTAGTATCATAGTTCTTTTCATTCCAAACATTTTCAAATATTTCATCCGTTGAAAACACTTTTCCAGCATTTCTTGCAAGTAGATATAGAATATCAAATTCTATCTTTGTAAGTTTTATTACTTCACCATCAAATACTACTTCATGAAATTGTTTATTTATTTTCATATTTCTTATCACAATTTCATCAGGTTCTTCATTTTCATCAGCCATAGGATTTAATTGAGTAAATCTCCTAAGATGTGCTTTCACTCTCGCAAGTAATTCAAGTGGTTTAATTGGTTTTGTAATATAGTCATCAGCACCAAGGTTAAGACCTTGAATTTTATCTTTTTCAGTAGTCTTTGCAGTAATTATCATAACAGGCACATTTGATTTCTCTCTAATTCTCTTTAAAGTTTCTATCCCATCTAACTTTGGCATCATCAAATCTAAAAGCACCAAATCAAATTTTTGTTCTTCTAATAATTTTAAACAACTTTCGCCATTATGAGCTTTAGTCACATTATAATCTTGACTCATTAAATGTATTTCAATTAAATCTGCAATTTCTTTTTCATCATCAACAACTAATATGTTTCTTGTACTCATTATATGCTCCTTTCATATCTTCATTACAATCTCTAATATATAAATTTTAAATAATTAAATTTAAAATGACTGAATAATCAAGGTTCTATATAAAACCTTAGATAAATTGTAAATTTTTTAGAGATTTCCTTATATTATACTACATATGTATAAAGTTATCTACACAATTTTTTAAGTGAATCCATAAAATTATATATTCCCAAAATAAAATTTATAAAATTACTGAATAATTAAAATCCATAGGAAACTTTATCAAAATTATTAGACAATTAAGATGTTTACTTAATCTTTACTATTATATATAACATTTGTTCCATCATTCTCAAACTTTATTGGAACTTCTACTAGATTTTTAAATATATCTTTAATGTTTTTTTTATTCTCTTCTCTTACATAAAATAATATAAAACCACCACCACCTGCACCTAAAAGTTTTCCTCCTATTGCACCATTTTTGATTCCCGTCTCATATAAATCATCAATATAATTATTACTAATATTTTTATGTAATGATTTTTTTAGTTTCCATGTTTCATTTAGTAACTTTCCAAATAAATCTATGTCTTTATTAGTCGTTAAAATATTAACTGCTTCATCTACAATGTCATTTATAAATAACAAATTATTAATATTTTTTTCAATTGATTTTTGTGTTTCTTTTTGTATTTCAAAAGAATTTCGAGAAATTCCAGTAAAAAATAGCATCAAATTATTTTCTAATTTCTTGATTTTTTCTTTATTTATATTTAAACTGTTAACTAAAAATTCATATGAATTTATATTTAATGTATCACAAAAATCAATATTTTTTTCAAAATTTAATAAATTTAAACCTCCAAAGCTTGCAGCAATCTGGTCTTGTATTCCTCCATCTTCCATACACATCTCTTTTTCAATGTGAATTGCTATATCTGCAAATTCTTTTTTTGTAAGATTAATATTTTTTAATTTTGCTAATGCATTTACAAGACCTACTGCAAATGATGAGCTACTACCAAGTCCAGACCTTGCTGGCAAATCAGCATCATATGTCACTCGAATATTATCTATATCAAAAAATTTTAAAGCATTTCTAACCATAGGGTGATTGATACTTGATACATCTTTAACTTGCTCAATTTTTGAATAAATTATCTCATTTTTATATTCAAAAAATTTTGATAAATGTCTAATTGTGACATAACAATATTTATCAATACTCGTTGATAAAACTTTCCCACCAAATTTTGTAAAAAAATCTGGAAAATCTGTTCCACCACCAAAAAAAGAAATTCTAAATGGTGTTTTTGTAATTATCATATCTACCTCATCATCTGCTTGTTTTTAAATTTATAAAAAGATTTAAAAAATTTGTTTTTACAAAATGTATAATTTTTGCTAATAAACTTATTATAAATATATTTTTTGTTTTTAATATAATATATATTATTTTTAAATGTAAACTTTTTGGTTTAGCTTTTAAAAATGATTCATAAAAATATTCACTATTAATATATTTTTTTATTTCAATTTTTTTTTCAATATTACTTAAATCACATTTATTATTATACAAATTAACTATGCACTCTAATACTCTATCAATAAATCTTCTTGATATCATATCAATTGAATTATTATCATCATACAAATTCCAATATTTATATAGTTCGCATATCATTATATGTTCTTCTATTCTTTTATCATATAAATTTTTTACATATTTTTGAGTTTCAGAATCAATTCTTACTCTCTCAAAATGATAATAACATTTTTTTGTAAAAGTAATGTTTTTAATATTCCTTATTATAGACACAACAAATGGAAAATCATCTCTATATGTAATTGGAAAATTTATATTATTTTTTTTTATATATTCTAAATTATATATCTTATTCCAAGGAGAATAAAACATATTTTTATCAAAATACTTATAGGCATCTTTTCTAAACTCATATTCTTGATTATATACTTTATTAACTGGTTCATACTTATCTATTTTATATTTATTTTTTCCTACATATGTTTCTATAAAAAAACCTGAAACAACCATAGTTGCAAAATTTTTCTCGGCAAGAATATATAAATCCTCTAACATATTATTCTCTATATAATCATCACCATCAAAAAAACATACATATTTACCTTTCGCTAAAGGTATACAAATATTTCTCGCAATATGTGCTCCTTCATTTTTTTTATGTATTACTTTAACTCTATTATCTAATAATTTATACTTATCACAGATTTGTCCAGAATTATCAGGAGAGCCATCATCTACCAAAAATAACTCAAAATCATTTAAAGTCTGCTTTAAAACTGATTTTATTGCTCTATCCAAATACTTCTCAACTTTATATATAGGCATTATTACTGAAATTTTAATTTTATTTTGATTTTTCATATTTATGCATTATTCATTATATGAGTTGTCTGTGCAAAATCAAAACCCTCTGTTTTTTCTTTTGCGAATAATACTTTTAAAGTCTTTAAAATTAATTCAATATCTAACAATATGCTATAATTTTTTATATAGATCAAATCTAATTTTAATTTATCATAAGCAGAAGTATTGTATTTACCATATATTTGTGCAAGCCCTGTAATACCTGCTTTAACTTTAAATCTATATTGAAATTCAATAATTTCATTTTTATAAATATTAACATGTTCTATTCGCTCGGGTCTTGGGCCAACTATACTCATATCTCCAATTAGAACATTTATTAACTGTGGCAACTCATCTATATGAGTTTTTCTAATAAAATTTCCTATTTTTGTAACTCTTATATCATTTTTAGAAGTTGGAATTACTTTTTCACTATCTTCATCAATCATTGAACGAAATTTAATAATATTAAAAACTTTACAATCCTTTGTAACTCTTTTTTGGATAAAGAAAACTCTACCCCCGTCTTCAAATTTTATCAACATTGATATAATCAAAAAAATAGGTGAAAAAATAATTAAAGAAACTATACTAATTACAATATCAAAAAATCTTTTTATTAAAACATCAAAAAAGCTTATTCCATCATTTACAGATAAAAACAATGGAGTATCTGATACATATATAGTAGAACTATTTTTTATAATAATATCTGATAATTTAGGAATTACAAAAGTATTTATGGAATTACTAAAACAATATTTTATTATATCATTTCTCTTATTTGAATTAATGTCTCCAATAATTACATTTGAAAATTTATTACACTTGTTAACAATATCATCAATTGGCTTTTCACTATCAATTTTATCTACAACATTATAGATAGTATCTTTTTTATTAAATTTAAATAAAATATTATCTATACTATTTTTATTTGAAATAAGTAGTATTGGCATTGGTGGAAATAGTTTTGATAAAATCATATTGGTAAATAGTAGCCATATAATTATAAAGATTTCTTGCTTGATAGCAGTTTTTATAAGTGGGGTTATAGCAACAAAGCCTCTCGAATAAGTAGGAATTATTACGACAAAATAAATTAATATATTAGTAAAAAAGTTCGTTAAAAAAAAAGAAAAAATGCTATTTGTTATCTTTTCATCACCAAACTTTGTGCTATCAAACACAATCATAAAAATTAAAAATACAATCGCATATATACCAGTTACAAAATAATTCCCTTTCATTAAATAAGGAATCCTTAATAATTCATTATAATAAAAAATCCATATTGAATAAAAGAAAATGCTTTGGGTGATAATCAAAACAAAAGCAAAAAATAATTTTAAAACACTTCTATTAATATTTTTTTTATAATCTATTTTCATTAATACTTTATCAACGACTTTCTATAATCACTTTCTAAATAGCAGGATATAACAATATACATAGAAACAAAAAATACAGGAGTAGTTATTGGTATAGCAATATTGATAATAGCTTGGAACATATATGCTATTACTGATAATGAAAAAATTGCTGCATATTTATTTTCTTTCCTAATTTTAAATCCATATCTAAGTGCAGATATAAATATACCAAGATATGAAACTAATCCAACTATTCCTTGACAAATTAAATAATTTATATATTCATTATGTGCACTATCATATAACTCTCCATACTTTGTTGCCATCTCTTCATGAAAAGATCTCTCTGTCACTACTAAATAAGTATCAGCACCATATCCAAATATTCTTTGCAAATTTGAAAAATTAAAAAAGTTTGTAAATGCAATTCTCCAGTTATGTCCTCTATGTGTTCCCCAATCATCATTAAATAAAATTTCATTATAAAATCCAGTTGACTTCCATAATTCATCATGACTTTTTAAAACATTTACATCAACAAAAATGTATACAACAAATACAAATGATATAATCACAAAAATTCCCCATAGAATATTTGTGAATTTTGGTGTATTCTCATCCATTTTGCTTATAGAATTTTTAGAGAGTTCTATTTTTGAACTTTTAATATAATAGAAATTTAATAAAACACCAATTATCATAAAAGGAATAAATAAAAATCTAAGTGATGTATATGATAAAGTCTTAAAAATTGACTGAACCCAACTAAGTTCTGTTCCAAAAAAATATGCTGAATACATCAAAAACATACTAAAGAAAAAAATACCTGCTAAATAAAAAAATCTAACTACCGATCTATTATCCCTAATTAAAAAGAAAGGAGCAAAAATGAAAAATCCAGCAAAACTAAGAACAGTATTATCAGATAAACCAAGCATACTTGCCACACAAGATATTAAACTTACAAATCCATAAAAAATTGTCCTAATTGGGTTTTTTTCTACCATAAAAATAGCGGATGCAATAGCAAAAATCATAGCAGTGTAATTGGTATATGTATTTAAGTTACCAATACTTGATGTAAACTGAACTTTTTGTGATTCTTGAACTCTAACAAAAAATCCAAAAATATCCATTTGAAAAAAATCAGTTATACCCCAAAGGCATACACAAGTCCCACAAATGAGAGCTAAATCAAGATATATTCTTTCCATTTTAAATGTTCTTGACACTAATACATATAAAACTAAATATAGTATCCAACACTCAAGCCCTTGATATCTGCCAGAATATCCAAAAAAACTTTCAGGCATATATCTTCCTGCATTTAGAGTGCCAATGCACATTCCTATTATCATTATTATAAAAAACACATCTGTTGCAATAATATGTTTTCTTAAATTTTTAGGCTTCATAACTTCAACAAATCTTTCAAAAGCTGTCATTCCATCAGCAGAATAAGATTTGATTGTCAAATATAATAATCCCAAAATTGCCATAAGAGACAAATAAACAATTACAACTACTTTAAAAAACAAATACCTTGCTGTTAGTATATCAAAATACATATCATGAGTGTATAATGGAAATACAACAAGCAAAACGACAATTGCTACACCAGATATTCCAGTTGCAATTGATTTAAATGTTTCATCTATATTATTAGTTCTTGTATTATTAATACTTTGTTTATTTGAAAATTTCAATTTTGCCATTTTAAAATACTCCTTATAATACATTACTATATTAGGCTCGTGCCGTTTCGCCACTACGGTCCCTACGGTTAACTCTACTATCTTGCTGCGGGCTCCCAATGGTTCGCCCCTACGGCTCCTACGGATAGATTATTCTTTCCAATATCCTGGTTCAATAGGAATTTTGTCCCCTGCTTTTATGTGTTTTTTTACTAAAACCTTGCCATTATCATCAGTAATATCTAAATCTAAATCGTATTCAGTAAAAACAGTTCCAAAATCTATGTATGTATTTGAATTATCCATTGTAGGAGGTAAGTATTTACCATCTTGCTCTGCCGCAACATAACCTATAAAATTTAATACCATAGATAAAAATAAATCAGCCTCTTCTACCACTGTTCCATTGAGACAAACAGCTTTTACAACTATTACTTTTGGGTCATTTGATCCAGAAATATCAAAAGAATCTTGTTTTATATAAAAAAATGGTGTTTTTTCTGACATAATTGCAGTTAAAACATCATTATGTAAAGACAAAAAATCTAATCCATCAAATTCAGGAGCTGCTGTAAGAGGATTAAAATTAGAATAATTTCTCCTTGGATTTTTTTCAACACATGAAACTAAAATTAACATTATGAAACATAAAATTATATAAATTCTTTTTTTCATATAAACTCCCAATTACCAACTATTTAAAATTTATTTTATATTAACACATTTAAGATTTAATGTCAAAATTTATGTATTTATAGCATCTCTAATAATTGTTAATTTTCAAAATAAAATTTCAAAAAAGAATGAACAATATAGGTTCATAGAAAACTTTATATACTTGTAAGGCTTCTTAAAGTTTTCATTATATTTTTTAAAAACTTCATAAAAAATAGGGTTATGTATTACACATAAACCCTACTTCACTATTTTACTTAAATTAGAAATAATTATAGTAACATCTAAAAAAACTTTTTTAGATATAATCCCCTTAAATTATTAGAGATTACCTTATTTATTATCTTTTGGCAAAACAAGATTTAATACCACTGCTACTATAAATACAACTGCTACTACATTTTGTTGAAAAATCTCTTGAATGATTTGAGGTGTATAGTTAAATATCGCATTTGAACCAGCAGCTGTAAAACCACCACCTATGCAAAGTGAAAGTGCTGCAATTGTAAAGTTTCTCTCTGTAAACCCAGCTCTATGTATCATTTGAAAGCCAGCTACTAAAATTTGACCAAACATCATAATTGTGCAACCACCAAGAACTGGTTGTGGAATTGTTTGGAAAAATCCTGCAAGAGGTGGAAAGAAACCAGCTAAAATAAGTATAACAGCACCTGTTCCTACAGCAATTCTATTTACAACTTTTGTCATAGCACAAAGTCCTACATTTTGAGAAAAGCTTGTTATTGGTGAACATCCAAATAAACCAGCAATTGATGATGCAAATCCATCACAGGCAAGTGAACCAGAAGTTTCTTCGGTAGTTATATCTCTATCAAGTCCACCTTGACAAAGTGCAGCAGAATCCCCAATAGTTTCTGTAGCAGATACAAGGAATATAACTGTCATAGAAATAATAGCACCTATTTCAAATTGTGGCATACCTGTTGGGAATGGCCTTGGAAGTCCCACAACACCTCTTTGCATAATTTGGCTAAAGTCTATTAATTTGTAAACCCCACCATTTGCTATGAGTTCTTCTGCTGGAAGACCACAAAGTGCAGTACTCAATCCAAATACATCAAAAATAAATGCTAAGACATAACCTACTATAAGACCTGCAAGAGCTGAAAGGGCTTTAATAGGTCCTTTAGCAGCATATGCCCATACAAGACAAGTAATAAGAGTTGCACTACCTATTATCCAAAAAAGTGGTGCTCCAAAATTTGGATCAGTAGGTTGCCCCCCGCCAAATGAATTGGTCCCTACAGTGAATAGTGAAAGTCCTATACCACAAACAACACAAGCAGAAACTATTGGTGATAAAATTCCTTTCCAATATTTGTAGCAAAGACCAAGTAAACCTTCAATACATCCACCTACTATAACAGCACCCATAGCAATATTATAATCTTTTGTTGCCGCACCAATCATAGCAGCAAGGAAAGTGAAGCTAATACCCATTATAATTGGTAATCTACTACCAATTTTCCAAATACCAACAATTTGGATTAATGATGCTACACCTGCTATAAAGATACAATTTTGAATAAGCGTGGCTGTCATATGTGGGTCATCAGTTAATGGATGACCATTAACTTGAGCAAGACCACAAATAATCATAATAGGTGTAATGTTTGCAACAAACATAGCTAAAATGTGTTGTAAACCAAAAGGAATTGCAGCAGTAATAGGCAATGAACCATTTAGCTTATACACATTATCAAGATTAGAAGTTTTGTTACTCATATAACCTCCTAAATTATTAAATTTTTATTACATTTATTATACAAAAAAATTTTTTTAAAATCAATAAATTTTTTAGTTTGTATTAATTGTTAAAGTGAGATATTGTTTTTAATATTTAACACAAATCATCTCGAAATCAAATCTCCATCTTTAACATTATTAGCATTTAAGACAATCCTATCATATACTTCTATTCCTCTTCTAGTATCTTTACTTATAATTGCAAAATCTGAATTTCTATCTATTATATCAATATTTCTTAATTGTGCATAACCTTTATTTGCATTATAGACACCCAAAACTTTCACAACATCATTTAAGGTAAAATAATCAGATTGATTATTTAAAATAACATCACCAAATTTAATATTATTTATATTGTCCACAGGTATATAATAATATTCATCATCAACCTTTGACACATTTACATAAAATTTCTCACTCTCATTCCCATTTACATTTTTTAAAATATAATCTTCATCCATTTCATCATCATAAAACATAAAATCCTTTGGTAATTTGAAGCAATTTTTTTCAACTATTGATGATATTGGTATTTTTAGACCTCTTTTGCTGTCATTTAAAACTTCAAATTCCACAATTCTTCTATCAAGAAAATATTCTAAAAACTTATTA
The DNA here is from genome assembly GCA_946403075.1 of uncultured Lachnospiraceae bacterium. GTDB lineage: Bacteria > Bacillota > Clostridia > Lachnospirales > Lachnospiraceae > UBA3633. The sequence goes on from CAMIYN010000002.1 coordinate 23,590, forward strand.
ACAGTAAGTTTATAATATTTTTTATGATTTGAAGCTGTGAACTCTGTAAGCAGACCATTTATCTCAATATCTTCATTTTGAAAACTCACTCTTACATTTTTGTTTAAAACTGAACTATAATCATTTTTACTTTCAAATATTATATTATACTCTGGGTTGTCTATTATTTTAAAAATCTTATCTCCAATATTAACTGCTTCATTTTGATTTGTCATATGAATATTATAAACATTATTTAATAAATTAATATTAAAATTATTTTCCATTAAATCTTCATATCCATCAATGGCATATGATATAATTCCCGACTTTTCTGAAAACCCTGCAAAATTTACTTTCATACTACCTTGATTCATTATATTAGTAAGATTTGATATATTAGATAATTCTTTAATAAATGATTGTAATGTTTTTATATAATTTGGTAAATTATAAAAATTAATTTTAAAATCAGTATTAACATATTTTTTGATGTTTGATGCAATCTTAGTATAATCATCTTCGTTTAATAAATTTTTTTTCATATTTAAATTGTCATTATCATTGATCACATATATCAAATTTCCTTTATTTGTTCTAGTATTTGACAAACACAAAAAATTTATATATCCATTTTCTTTTGCATTATATACTGTCTCATCTCTAATAATAAATCCTCTCTCAATATTATATTTGATTATTTGCCCACTTGTCACTTCATATATGTCATAATTTATATTCCCCATAAAAAGACTTCTAAGTAATGAATAAATAAAATATAATATTAACAATACAAAGATAAAAAAAAGCCCATACATATATCTACTGCCTTTAATTCTTGTATGTTTTTTTTCTTTATTCACTTCTTTATCTTCATTTATCTTATCAATTAATTTATCACTATATTGAGTAATTTTTATATCATCAAAAAATTCAGTATCAAAATTGAGCAATTTGTTTTTTTTATTAAAAAAACCAAACATACCTATCCACCTATTTTACTTAGCAAAGTATTTGTGTTTCTATAAGTATTATCTTTTGTTGTAGCATTCAAAACTACACTTATATACTCTTCGTTAGTGGCTTTTAATTTTGAAACTACCACAAGGCAATTCCCAGCATTAGATGTAAATCCAGTCTTTCCACCTACTAAACTAACATTTGAACTTATGCCCAAATCTCCAACAACAAAATAATTTGTATTTCTCCATATTTCATCTCTATATTTATTATCATATTGTAAAATTTTTGCAGTATATTCTTTTTTATTTGCAATTTCCCTAAAAAGTGGATATTTTAAAAGTTCTCTCGTTATTAAAAATAAATCATAGCAAGTTGAATAGTGATATTGGTCATCAAGTCCATGTGGATTAGTAAAATTTGAATGCAATGCCCCCAAACTATTTGCTTCTCTATTCATCATTATTAAGAAATTTTCCATCGAAATATCTAAATTCTCTGCAAGAACAATCGCAGCATCATTTCCAGACGGAAGCATTAGTCCATATAGCAAATCTCTAACGGACACTCTATCTCCTGCCCTCAAATTTGCTTTGGATGCATTTCTCTCAAGATTAATTGCTTCTGCTGATACAGTGTATAGTTCGTCAAAATTGTTACAATTTTTTAAAACAACAAGTGCTGTCATTAATTTTGTTAAACTTGCTATAGGAACTTCCTTGTATGGATTTTTATACTTCATAAAATTTGTATTTTTGGTGCTAACTGCTGATATATAATAACTATCAGCAGATATATTTTCTACCAATTCATTTGAATTAATTTCTGGAATTGGCAAATCATATGCAAAACCATTTGCCATTTGTTCTGCATCAGCCATCCAAAAATTTTCTTTCAAATTTTTATTATCATATGCATCATCTAATTTTACACAAGATGTAAAAATAAACAATACCACCAAAATACCTATACTACTTTTTTTGATTTTTTTTAGATGTAAAAACATTATACTCTTACTTCCCTCTTAATATTGATTACAAGCCCCATTGCCATATATATTGAGAGTAGAGACGAACCCCCTTGTGAAAAAAATGGAAGAGGAACTCCTGTATTTGGCAATACTCCTGTCGCAACACCGAGATTTACAAAACTCTGTGTCGCAAGCCAACCTGCTATCCCTACACACATTAGTTTTTTATATTCTTCTCTCTGCCTACCTGCAATAAATAGACAACTAATTATTAAAAATATATATAAAAGTATTATAATAAAAGAACCTAAAAATCCAATTTCTTCTCCCACTACAGCAAATATAAAATCATTTTGCTCTTCTACAAGCCAGTTGCCATTTTTTACAGATTGAGTAGAATCATTATTTATACCTTTACCCAAAATTCTACCAGAACCTATCGCCATAATTGAGTTTTCTTGTTGATATGTCCCTTGGTCATCTTCGGTTGGACTAAAAAAAGAAACTATTCTCTGTTTTTGATAATCCTTCAATATAGGAAATTTATATAATAATCCATTTACTGCTGTCAAATATACTATTATTATAAAAATAAGCATTGCAGCTGCACCACCAACAAACCATTTCAATTTTAATTTTGATACAAATAACATTGATATAAATATAAATAATAAAATCAATGAACTTGATAAATTGGGTTGAGCGAGTATCATCACGAATGGTACAGCAAAGAAAAATATAATTTTTAATAAATCACCAAATCTATTTATCATTATTCCTATTTTTTCTATATATTTTGCCATAAATATTATAAAAAATAATTTAACAAATTCTGATGGTTGCAATTTTGCATTAACTATAGGCACCTCTATCCATCTAATACTATTTCTACCAGATGCAGTCCCTATAATTATAATTGACAATAGTGAAAGCAATAAAAATATATAAAATATTTCATATCTCGCAAGCACTCTTTTTAAGTTTAAAAACGAAATAGTCAAACAAAATATCAATGATATAATTGATATCATAAGTTGAGACATCAATATACTCATATTTGTTTTTAAGCTTGATTGTATAAACACAAGCCCAAATACATTTAATAGAATTGAAACCACTAATTCTTGATAACCATAATTTTTTAAATTTAAATCAAACATATATTAATCCGATACATTTATAGATTTTATATTATCAGAGTTTCTATTAATAATCTGCTCAAAAGTATCAAAACCATAATAATAATTATATACCTTATTTGCAAGTGATGCTGCATTTCCAGAAGAATATCCAAAAGGAATCACAACATTCACTACTACTTCTGGATTTTGATATGGTGCAAATGATACAAATACTGCATGATTTGGTCTATCATTTCTCTCTTGGGCGGTACCCGTTTTCCCACATATTTCAATTGTTTGCCCTCTAAAAACTACTCTCGCTATACCTTCACTTATCACCGCTCTAAGCCCATCTTTTACAAGATTTAGATTTGCAGTAGATACTTCCAATGCCCTTTTAAACTTAGGATTGATTTTGTTTAAAACATTTCCATTTTTATCTTGTATCCTATCTACTAAAGTTAAATCATATAATTTCCCACCATTTGCAAATGCAGTAGTAAATTTTGCAAGTTGTGCATTATTATAGGCATGAGTTCCTTGTCCCATAGCAGATCTCTCAGGGTCTTGCCTTGATACAGTTGGCATGGACTCATCAATTTCTACACCAGATTTTTCATTTAACCCAAACATTTCTGCATATTTAATAAGCATCCTTAGACCTGTGTCTGTGGAATAAACATCATTCTCATCAGTTGACATAAGATGCCCTAAATTTGCAAAAAAAACATTGCAAGAATTTTTTATTCCATCAATCAAATTTAAATCCCCATGACTATAAGGATAAGCCCAACACTTTATTGGTGGATCTATCTCATCAAATATTCCTTTGCAAGTAATATGAGTATCTACATTTATCACACCTTCTTCGAGAGAAGCAAGTGCAGTTATTGGTTTAAATGAAGAACCAGGTGCTAACTGTGTCTGTGTAGTGCAGTTAACAAGTGGAAGTGAAGCATTTTTATTTAATTTATCAAAATATTTTCTATTTGTAATCATATTGTTATCATATGATGGATAAGTAACCATTGCCTTTAATATCCCTTCAGTATTTGTTACACATATTGAACCATTACAAGGATCAAGGGCAAGGTCTGATGGTTTTAATTTCATATCTCTTATAAGTCTTATGAAAAATGTAAAAATATAATCATCATTTGCATTTAATATCTTTTTATACTCAACTTCATTGTATTCTAAAAAACCTTGTTCAAATAATGCAAGACATAAAAGTCTATTTGTTATATAATTTTGCTTTATAGCAAATCGGTAAACCAATAAATCAAAACTATCGTTATTATTTAATTGTGTAATTATATATTCTGACAAATATGTAAAAATTGTATCTCTATCACCATATCTATCAGTTGCATAAATTTTCGTTGTATCTATCCAGCCTTCTTCTATAGCCTTTAATAAAAAATTTCTAAGGCTAATCTCATCTTCCTTCCAAAGTTTGTATTCTCTCACATCTCTATCTATTGCATCAGACATCAATATATTATTTGTGGTGTGTAGAAAAGTATACACATAAGCCATATAGTTTTGTTCTTCATTAGTTAAATCTTTTTGAAGTTTTGCATTTTTATCCATTAAATTTCTATATATTATTCCCTTTACTCTTTCTCTACTCTCTAAAAAGATTCTTCTTATCTCTTTTTCTGCATACTGTGCTTCATAATGTGTAAAATGTTCTACATCAATAACATTATTCTCTATTAATTTATAATATGCATCATATACAGGAATCTCCATAGTTGATGAATCTTTTCTCTGATTATCTACATCTCTATTAACAATTTTACTTGCAATAATACCAGATAGCTGTTGTTCTATTAGATGATAATTGGCAATTTGGTCATTAACTGCTATACTCAAATACACATCATTTCCAGATTTTGGCTCAACTGACTCCAATGTCTCCAAAATTTTTCCAGAAGAATCTACAATTATTCTCTTATATCCCTTTTGTCCACATAAAACACTTTCATATTGTTTTTCAACACCAAGAAGTCCAACCATATCATTTATTGCATATTGTGGGTTTTCTTTTTTTAATTGACTAATCCTATTTTCTGAAGTATGACCTACATGCCCAACTATGTGAGCAAAATATATAGCATAATTATATCTTCTAACACTTGTCTCTTCTATATCAACACCCATTAACTCACCTTTATTTTCCATTATTTCAGTAGTGCAACCACTACTAACATTTGTAGAAATAATAGTAGGTTGATATTTTTGATATGATGTGAGTCTCATTGTAAAATGAATTCCTATCATATCAAGTAAAATTCTATCATCGATTATTAGTGGCATAGAATTATCATCTCTTATTATATTCATTGCATATCTATTTTTTGAATATTCAAATGCTTCTTTTGCACTTATGTCTGATGGGTATCTATAATTTCTACCCTCATCCAAATCAGACAAAACTCTCCCATATATATTTGCTATAAAAGTCTTGTGTTGTTTTTCTGTAGAAGTTGTATAATGGAAATTTCCTTTTTTATCCATAGTTATAAAATATTTACTGTCTATTGTGCAGTTATATTTTCTAAGTATTAATGCTAACTTTAAAAGCATTCTATTTCTTCTATTGATACCCAAATTATTTGCAGGATATGCATCAACATCTGCAATTGTAATATTTTTTACTAATTCATTATATGCAAGAATTTTCCCATCCACATCATATATATTCCCTCTCGCAGCAGGGACAGTTACTTCTTTTATAGATTTTTGAACATAATTATCAAAATAATACTGCCCATTCATAATTTGAAGAGAAAATAATCTTCCTATAATTACTATAAATAAAAACAAAAAAATCAAAATCAAAATATTTGTCCTTTGATTTTCTCCACTAAATGCCTCTATTAAACTTTTCCAAATCCTATAAAACATCTCAATTTCCCTTTTTTATGACATTATAATCATATAAAAATTTATATACTATAATTGTAATTATCAATGTAAACAATATATTTGGAAGCATAATATTAAACAAACAGTATAAAAAATTAAATCTACCCCTTAAAAGAAAATGAATTATATAAATATAAATATTAAACACAAAACAATTAACAATACTCAAAAGCATTGCAAGACTTATGCTGTCACCATAAAATGACTCATTTAGACTGCCATTCACATATCCAATTAAAGAATAAATTAAAACATAAACACCAAAAGTCTCATCAAAATACATATCAAATAATAAACCTGCGACAATACCTACAATAATACCTATATTTTCACCATATAGTAAACCATATGTGAAAACTATTATCAAAACCAGATTGGGTGATGACCTAAGAAATGTTATAAGTGGAAAAATTGAAGTCTGCATAATAAATGCAACAAATAAAATCGCTATATGTGTAAAAATCACAAAAGCTTTATATAAATTATTATCCCTTCTATTAACTCTCATATTACCTATCTAACATACTATCAGATTTTAATTTTGTTATTACCAAAACTTCAGTCAAATTATTAAAATCAGTGACAGGTATACAATAACCACTCTTTGACAATTGATTATCATTAACTGATATATCTGCGGCATATCCTATTAATAAATTTGGTAAAAACTTTGATGAAATATTAGATGTAACTATTCTGTCGCCATCAACTATAGTTCCACTCATTTTAATATTAGTAATTTTTAATCTATTTGTGTTATATAATGCAACATCACCTTCTACAATACAACTCTCAAGAGAGTGCTGAGTCATAGCAGAAACTCTTGATTCATCATCAATGATTGTCCTTACAGTAGAATAATTATAACCTACATATGTGACAATCCCACAAAGTCCACTGTCTGATAAAACATTCATATCTACTTTTATTCCATCTCTACTACCTCTATCTATTTTAAATACTTGGAACCAGTCAGTTGATTCTTTTGCAATGACTCTACAAGCAATTTTCTCATATTGGGCATATTCATCTGATAAATTATATAATTTTCTAAGTCTATCATTTTCATAAGATTCTGCCCTAAGTGTATTTATGGTATCATTCAATCTTGAAATCTCAGCTTCGAGTTCTGTAATTCTATTCTTTGTCTCATTTAGGGTTCTACGGTCAGAAAACAAACTCACAAAAAATTTGCCAAAATTATTTAGCCTATCTTGTATAGGCACAACAAAAAAAGAAAATCCATTTCTTATAGGGACAGTTAATCTTGGCATATAGTGAGAAAAAGTAATTGATGCAACCGACAACACAACCACCAATAATATAAAAATTCTTGACTGCTGATTTCTCAAAATTTAAATTTCCTTTAATTAATTCATAAAAATATATTATAGCATATTTTATAAAATTTTATTACTTTTTATTAATGGCAACATCTAATAATGGACAATTTCAAAATTTAATATTGAAAATTGCTAAATAATGAAGGTTCCATAGGAACATTAGCTAAAGGCTTTCAAGAAATTTCCTTAATCATTTTTAAAATTGCTGAATTTAAAATTTCAAATTTATTATCTGCAAGTGATAGGTCATTATCTTTTATATCATAATAAATCTTTATTTTGGGTTCTGTTCCTGATGGTCTAATAGTTATAACACTATCATCATTTAAATAAAATGCTATAGTGTTATTTTTTGGCATATTAATTTTTGTTATTATACCATTTTTTATATCAATTTTTTCACTTAACAAATAATCAATTTTATATAATACTTCAATATCTGTAATTTTTTCTAATTTAGAATTTCTAATACATGACATAATATTATTCATATTTTCCATTCCACTAATTCCATTAAATTCCAAATTAAAATTATAATTTTTAAATAAGCCATATCTTTCAAATATCAATTGTAAAAACTCAATTAAGTCAACACCATATTCTTTTAAAATTAAAGCTATCTCGAGTGTAATTAATGTAGCAGATACTGCATCTTTATCTCTCACATAGTCATCAACCAAAAATCCATAAGATTCTTCTGCTCCAAATATGAATTTCTTTTTATTATTTAATATTTCCTTTCCTATCCACTTAAAGCCAGTTAGAGTTGTAACTAAATCAATACCATAATTTTTACATATTGCATCAATTAATCTTGTAGTTACAAAAGATTTAGCAACAAAACTTTTTTTATATTTATTCTTGTCTAAATTATGTAAAATATATTCAAGAATTATACTTGATAATTCATTTCCAGTTAAAGGTAAATATTTATTTTTTTTATTTTTAACATAAACTCCAAGTCTATCACAGTCAGGGTCTGTAGCAACCACAATATCTGCATTTTTTTTCTTTGCTAAATCTAATGCTAGATCAAATGAATTTTTACTTTCAGGGTTTGGATATTTCAAAGTTTTAAATTCGCCATTTTTATCATCTTGTTCTTTAACAATATATAGATTTGTAAATCCTGCTTTTTTTATCGCACTATTTAAAAATTTTGAACCTGTACCATGTAATGGTGTATATACAACGATTAAATCATTGCCATGCTTTTTTACATATTCTTTATTGATAATTTTACCTAATGCTTCCTTCTCAAATTTAACATCTAAATCTTTTTTAAGTTTAATTATTTTTTTTTGTTTTAATGCAGTCTCATAATCCATCGTTTTACATATAGAAATATCAGAAACTTTATTTACATATTCGATTATTTTTTCATCTTCTGGATATGAAAATTGTGCCCCATCAGATAAATACACTTTATAACCATTGTATTCTTTTGAATTATGTGAAGCTGTTATATTTATTCCAATTGCAGTTTTTAGATTTCTAACTGCAAAAGATAAAAAAGGGGTTGGCCTAACCCCATCAAACATATAAGTATTTATCCCATTTGCTGCAAAGGTTAATGCTACTTCTTTTGCAAACTCATAAGAATTATTTCTTGTATCATATATAACTACAGCAGTTTTTCTATCCAAATTATTATCTTTCAAATAATTTGCTATCCCTTGAGTTACCCTTCTAATAGTATAGATATTTATTCTATTAATTCCTACTCCCATTAAACCTCGCATCCCTGCTGTTCCAAAAGGTAGGTAATCAAAAAAACATTCTTTTATTACTTCATCATTATCTTTAATTTCATTTAACTTCTTTTTTGTATAACTATCAAGGAACTCATAATGCATCCATTTATTAAAATTTTCTAAATATTTCACTTTATACCTCCATTGCTAATTCCATTAGTTTATCTTTTACATTTATAGTTTTATCACTATGAACTTTTTTTTGAAGTTCATATAAAACTTCCCCAACTTTTTTACCTTTTATCCCTAACGACATTAAATCATAGCCATCAATATTTAAATCACTTATAAATATTGGTTCCTTCATAGTTTCAAAATTCATTACTTTATCAAAAATGTTGCTTAAATCCATGCTCTCTTTAAAAGATACTATCTTAATCAAATCATAACAATTATCATACCCAATCTCACTAATTAACATTTTTAATTTCATATCTATTTGATTATTATTAATTATTTTTTTAAAATCATTTACTTTTGTTAAAATAATATCAACATGTTTAATTAGTTCTACATCATATTTTAATTCTCTCAAAATTTTTTTAGGTATAATTTCTGTTCCATAAAATAATGATATATAACCCATATATAATTTATCAGTTTTAAAAATTTTATCTAAATTTATTTTGTCAAAATCTTTTGCTATATACTTTGCTAGTCCATATTCAACAAGCAAATTTATGGATTGTGGATTATTACTTGTAATTATTTTGTCTAATTCATTATGAATTCTTTCTTTACTAACTCTTTTTATATTTGAAGCAAATTTAATTATTGCATTTCTTGTGCTATCTTCTATCTTAAAACCAAATCTTGCAGCAAACCTAATAGCTCTAAGCATTCTTAAAGCATCTTCATTAAATCGGTCTTCAGGATTACCTACTGCTTTAATTAATTTTTGTTTTATATCTTTAACTCCACCATATTTATCAATAAGCCCATATTTATCATTGTATGCCATAGCATTGATTGTAAAATCTCGTCTTGATAAATCATAATACAATTCATCAACAAATTTTATAAAAGATGGATGTCTACCATCAATATAAGCCCCATCTATTCTAAATGTTGTCACTTCAAAACTTTGTGTTTTATCTTTTGTATTTATAATAACTGTAATTGTTCCATGTTCTATCCCTGTATCAACTGTTTTTTTGAATAATTTCTTTATTTCATTGGGCTTTGCATTAGTAGTTATATCATAGTCTGATACCCTTATCCCCAGCATCTGGTCTCTAACACAACCTCCAACTATAAATGCATCAAAACCATTATCTTCTAAAGTATCAATGATATACCTAGCATTTTTTATCATATCAATTCTCATTAATAAGCTCTTCCAAAAATCACTTCATACTTTGCATCTCTTCCACAAACAGCACATTTATTATTAGATAAAACTTTATCAAATGGAATACACCTTGCAGTAATACCTGTATCATTTTTTAATTTCTCTTCACACTCCTTTTCCCCACAATGCATCGCTCTCACAAAACCAGAACTTTTATCAATTTTATCTACCAACTCCTTTAAATTTGTGGCAACATCTATATGTGAATTAAGAAATCTTTTTGCATCGTCAAACATTGATTTTTGAATATCATCTAATTCATATTTTATACTTTCTACTAAATTTATAGTTTTAATAATTCTCTTTTGATGATTATCTCTTCTCACAAATACTACTTGTTCGTTCTCAATATCTTTTAGTCCTATTTCTATCCTAAGTGGAATTCCTCTCATCTCACTATCTGCAAATTTAAATCCTGGTGATTTATCTGTCAAATCGATTTCTACTCTAAATCCTAAATTTATAAGTAAATTATATAACTCATTTGCTTTTTTTACATTATTTTCATCTTTTACTTTTATTGGAATAATCATAATTTGAGTAGGAGCAACTTTTGGTGGTAATTTTAATCCTTCATTGTCACCATGAACCATTATTATTGCACCAATAATTCTTGTAGATAATCCCCATGAAGTTTGATAGATATAACTTAATTCATTATTTTTATCTAAAAACTTAATTCCAAAAGCTTTTGCAAATCCATCTCCAAAATTATGTGATGTTGCTGATTGTAAAGCTTTACCATCTCTCATTATTGATTCAACTGTATAAGTCTCAAGAGCACCAGCAAATTTTTCTTTTTCTGTTTTTTTACCTTTAATAACAGGTATTGCCAAAAAATTTTCTATAAAATCTGCATATGTATTTAACATTTTTATAGTAAAATCTTTTGCTTCTTCTATACTCTGATGTGCGGTGTGCCCCTCTTGCCAATAAAACTCTCTTGACCTAAGAAATGGTCTTGTTGTCTTTTCCCACCTAACAACTGATACCCATTGATTTAAAAGTTTTGGTAAATCCCTATATGATTTTATTACATCTTTATAATAATCACAAAATAATGTTTCACTCGTTGGTCTCACACAGAGTCTTTCTTCCAATACTTCATCTCCACCAACCGTTACCCAAGCACACTCAGGGGAAAATCCTTCTACATGCTCTTTTTCTTTTGTGAGTAAACTTTCTGGTATAAACATTGGCATAGCACAATTTTTTACAGATATTTTTTTAAATCTATTATCCAATTCTCTCATTATATTTTCCCATATAGCATAGCCATATGGTTCAATAATCATGCAGCCTTTTACACTACTATAATCACAAAGTCTTGTTTTTCTAACTATGTCTGTATACCACTTGGCAAAATCTTCATCTATATTTGTAATCTCTTTTACAATTACTTTTTTTTTATCATTTGCTATTGTTTCCATAATATTAAATTTAAAAATATCTCCTTTACATATTAATAATTATAACTTTAACACTTGTAGATATGATTTTACTTTGGAGTCTCAAAGTTATCACACTACGATTTACAAATCATTTTGCATTTTGTGTTAAATAATATCCCTAACTCAAATATTTTAATATAAATAATAAATATATGCAATATTTAATTATTTATTGAATATAGATGATGATAAAATTTTTATCAAATTATTTGAATATAAATAATTTAACAATGGTGTTAATTTTACATAGTTAATTATATTATTAATGTGTGGAATAAAAGATAGAACTTGTAATATAAATAGAATTATTTCAGAAATCAGTAAAACTTCTAAAATACCAATAATCCCTCCTCCTACTCTATTGATAGTTCCTATGATGGGAACATAATCAATAATTAACAAAAATCTTGAAATAAATTTAATTATCAATAAAGATATAATGAAAACAATTATATATGATAATAGCAAAATAATTGATTGAGAAAGTTTTGATATATTTTCTTGTGCCACGGTGGTAATTCCAGAGATAATACCATCTACTAATAATGGAAAATCTAAAATCTCTCTACTTTCTTCTATTGGAATTAGATTAGGGATATTTTGTATATTTTCACTAAGCACATTATTTAACCAAGTAGTATTTATAAATTTTGAAAGAATAGGTGCACAAGTTTTTGACAAATAAACAGCAATAAAAATCGTAGCAATTGAAAAAAATTTATTAATTAATCCTACTTTTGTCCCTGCAATGTAATTAAAAATTAAAACTAATATAAAAACTAAAAATATAAAAACTGGAATATATTTTTCCATATTTAATCACCTCTAATAATTAATTAGCTAATATTTAGAATGCTATTCCCAATAAACTCTCTAATAATAGAGTATTTAGGTATAGCATTTTCTGTCCCTGCCAAAAAGAAACTTAAAATTTTCAAAAGTCTTTTTGCAGTAATAAATTCCACAGAATCTCTATCTATATTAAATAACAAAGGTTCAACATATATTTTTAAAATAGATAATTCATAAACAAGTGAAGAATTAAAAATCACATTTGCATTTTCTTGATATGGAAAAATATTTTGCATTTCTCCATTTTGAACTTTATCCCATAATCTTATTGTATCTTGTGCATTAAAACCTCTTTCTCTATTATCTCTCACAATTCTTCTAATTAATCTAAAATCACTTGTCGAAATTCTATTATGATTATCAATAGCTATCTGTGTTAATGCAGATATGTATATATTAAATTTATCATCATTATTGATTGCATAAGACATTTTATTATTTAAACTATGAATTCCTTCAATAATTAATATGTCGTTTGGATTTAACTTTGTATATTCATTTTTAAATTCTCTCTTGCCAGTAATAAAATTGAATTTTGGAAGCAATAGTTTTTCACCATTTAAAAGCTTGATTAAAAAATCATTAAAATATTTTAAGTCTACATTTTCTAAAGATTCAAAATCATAATCTCCATTTTCATCCCTTGGTGAAAACTGTCTATCAATAAAAAAATTATCAACAGATAAAGTTATTGGATTCAATCCTAATGTTTTTATGTGGTATGATAGTCTATGACTAAAAGTTGTCTTGCCACTACTTGTAGGTCCTGCAATAAATATAATTTTCTTTTTTGAATCAAATACTTTATTTGCTATTTCTCCTATTTTTTTCTCTTGAAATGATTCTTGCATTATTATTAAATCATTAAACTCATTTTTTGCAATTTTTTCATTTAAAAAGCCTACCGTATTTGTATTTAACCTTGTGGTCCAATTCAGGCTCTCAATTTGTGTTTCAAATACTCTATTAATTGGTTTAAACGAAATTGGAATTTTAATATTAATTATATCTGGAAAAGAAATAATTATTCCACTTTTATATTTTAAAATATTGTAATATTTTATATAACTTGTATCATATAACAAATGGTCATAATAATAATTTACATAATTTTCAAGTTTATAATATTTAATATTTGAATATAATCTATATTTAAATAAAAACTCAATATCATTTAGATTTTTATTTTTAGAATATTTAATGGCAAAATTTGTACTTGTAACAATTTTTTCAATTTTAATTTTCTTTGAAATTAATTCATTAACTCTCTTTTTAATATTCTCAATGTCTAAATCTGTATATTCATAATTATTTGCAGATATAAAATATGCATCATTTTGTGTAAACCTAAGAATTGCTTGTTTCCCAAATTCATTATCAATTACATCAAAAATTGATTTGAAAAGAATAAATAATGCAGTCCTAATATATGCTTCTCTCCCAAGTGGGTTATCATAAAATATAAAAGATATTCTATCATTATTTTTGCACAAAGCATTTAATTCTTTTGTTTGTCCGTTGACATTAACAAGTAAAATGTCATTTTCATATTTTTCTTTAAACATATTAACTATTTCATAATATGTGATTTGATTTTCTAATTCAAATTTTTCATCATTAATATAAATTATATACATAATTAAAAATCCTTATTTTCATAAATTAAAATATTTATATTTTCATCTTTACTAATATACTCATTTAAAAGGACATCTTTAATATAATAAATAAATAATTTTTCTAATCCATAATGTGTTCCATTAATATATGAAATATTGTTTTCATATAAATATAAAATATCGTGATGGGATAAATCAGATGAAATATATAAATCAATATCAAAATTTATTATGCTATTAACATAATCTCTACCAGAGCCTGGCAAAATTGCAATTCTCTTTATAAACTTTTCAGTTGAATTTTTATTTGAATAATAGGTAATAAGTCTTTCCTTAATATCAAATTTGTTAGTTAATTGTTCTATAATAAAATCAATACTAATTAAATCATTTAATTCTATGATTTTACCTATCCCATCATTCGAATCATTTATTACATCTAATGTCTTAACATTATTTATATTTTTAAAATCAAATTGTTTTGCAACAATATCACCCATCCCAAATTCATTTTTTGCATCAAAATTAGTATGCATAGAATATGCCGTGATTCCATAATTAATTAATGACTTAATTTTTTGAGAATTAATATCATTTAAAATGTTTTTAAATGACTGAAATGTTATAGGATGATGAGAAATAATTAAATCAACATTATTATCAATTGCAAATTTTATAGTATCTTCAACAATTTCAAGGCAAATCAATATATTATTAATCTTGTTATCAATATTATTTGATAATATATTAAGACCTGAATTATCAAAACTAGATTCTAAGTTTTTTGGATATAGTTTTTCTAAAAAATTAAATAAAGATTTATAAGTCATATTTTACTCCCATTCTTTTTAAAGTTTTTATAGATAAATCAATATACTCTTTTATGCTTTCTTTATTTGTAATATTAAATATTCTTTTATATTCAAAAATAGATTTTTTTATATATTCAATTAGATAAGTATTTTTTTCTTTTATTAAATTTCTTGAATATAAATATTCAAAATTTTTATATTTAATTTTTAATATTGATTTTTTTATTTTAAATATAAAATAAAATTTCTCAGCATCTTTTATCAAATATTCTTTAATAATTTTTAATTTTTTATTAATTATGAATTTTCTAAATTCACAAATTTTAGTTTGTGGAGATATAATTAAATATTTAAATTTATACTCATTAATATTTGATAAAATATCTTTAATTAAATCGCAGCCCATACCAGAAATTATTATAACATTAGCCTCATATTTCCCCAATACTTTTAACCCACTTCCAACTCTAAAATCAATTTTTTCAAATTCTTCTTTTAATAAATTGTTAGATAATTCATCTTTTAATCTAAAAATTATATTTTCTTTAATATCTGTTGCAATACATTTCTTTGCTAATTTATTTTTAATTATATAACAAGGTATTATAGCATGGTCAGTTCCAATATCAGCAATCACATTTGTTTTTTTTATAATTTTTAGAATTGTCAATAATCTATTTGAAATTTTTTTCATTGTATTTTAATCTTATTTTTTTTCAAATTTATAATTTTATTATTTAAATCCATTATTTCTTCTATTGTATGATTATTACTATTTTTATATTGATTCAAAGTATCAGTTAATTTTTTTAACTTTAAACTATAAATCTTTGACTCCAAGGTTTCTATAATATCTATATTAGTAAAATCTAATTCAGTAAACAAAATATTTAAAATTTCTTTTGAGTTATCATCTGTATTATTTCTAAACTCTTCTATTAGTTCATCTTTTGTCTTTTCTCCAAGTAAATTATATAAAGTCTTTGAATACTCAAAATTAAAATCTTCAATATCTAAAATATTTTTAATATTTTTAATAACATTGGGATTATCAATTAAAATACTCAAAATTATGTTTTCAATTTTTGAATATGCATCTCTTTTAATCTCTTTATCTTTTTTTTCAATATCAAATTTTTCATAATTATTTTTAGTATTATTCTTAATTGAAGATATTAAATTATTAAAATCTAAGTTTTCTTGCTCTGCTATTAATTTAATATAATTTAATTTTACCAAATCATTTGGTAGATTATTCACAAGTTTTATTATTTCTTTTATATAATATTCATACTCTTTTGGGTCATCAATATTATAATCTTTTTTTAGTAAACTTACTAAAAATAAAATTGAATCTTTTGAATTTTTAATTCTTTCTAAAAACTTTTCCTTGCCAAAGTTTTTTATAAACTCATCAGGATCTTTTGCTGGACTTAAATTTATAATTTTAATATTAAAATCATATTTATCAAGTATTGGGATTCCTCTTTTTATAGCATTTATTCCCGCCGTATCAGAATCATAAGAAAAAATAATTTTTTTCTTATATCTACTAATCAATTTTGCCTGTTCATCAGTTAGAGCCGTCCCAAGTGATGCAATAGCATTATCAAAACCTGCTTGATGCATAGTTATGACATCCATATATCCTTCACATAATATAAAAAAATCAAATTTTGAATTTTTTGCTATATTTAATGCAAATACATTTCTTGATTTATTATAAATTAAAGTTTGCGATGAGTTAATATATTTATTTTCTCCATTGTCAAGTCTTCTCCCTCCAAATGCAATCACTTTATTTTGTATATTCACTATGGGAAAAATTACTCTTCCGTTAAATTTATCATAAATATTATTTTCATTAATATAGAATAAACTTGACTTATCAAGCACATCTTTACTATAATCCTTACTTTTCAAATAATTATATATCAGTTTATTATTAGTTGGTGAATATCCAAGCCCAAATTTTTTTATAACTTCCAAACTTAGTTTTCTTTCTTCAAAATATTTAATACCAACTTTGCCATCTTCTGAAAATAAAGTTTTATAATATAAATTTGCTACATCTCTATATAATACATATAAATCTTTTCTAATAGAATCTTCATTATTTGTGGAACTAAAACTTTTATCAATATTTATCCCTTCTCTCTCTGCCAAAAACATAACAGATTCATAAAAACTCATATGTTCAATTTTCATAATAAAAGAAAAAATGTCACCAGATTCATTACAACCAAAACAATGATATGTTTGTCTATTTTCAAAAACTTTAAATGATGGGGTTTTTTCATTATGAAAAGGACAGAGACCTGAAAAACTTGAACCAGCTTTTTTCAAACTTACATATTGATTTATAAAATCTACAATATTTATTCTATTTTTTATTTCATATATAGCAGTATTAAAATCCATTAATACTCCCAACCCTTTGGAATAAAAATTGAATTAAATTGATTTACAGCATAGTCATCAGTCATCCCAGCAATATAATCAGCAACAACTTGCGATACATTTTCATTTTTATCAATTAGACAAATATATTCTTGTGGCAACAAATCAAGATTTTGAGAATAGTATTCATATAACATCTCAATTAATTTTTCTGCTTTTTTTTCTTCTTTTTTAGCAATATTATTTGTATATAGATGAGTAAAGAGCCACTTTCTCAAGTCATCCATTGCTTCCTTTACTTCATTTGACTGCTTAATATGTGGAGAATCTTTTGAATTTTCAACCAAATCAATAATTAATGTATTTATTCTATCATGAACAGTATAACCCAATACTTTGCAAATTTCTATTGGTATATCTTCATTTAAAATAATTTTTGCAGAGATTGCATCATCAATGTCATGATTTATATATGCAATTTTATCTGAAATCCTAACAACTTTTCCTTCAATAGTAAAAGGGTTCCCTTTTGTTCTATGATTTAAAATTCCATCTCTTACTTCCTTTGTCAAATTTAGCCCTTTACCATTTTTTTCAAGTTTTTCAACTATTCTTAAACTCTGCTCACAATGTTCAAACCCATTTTTCAATAATCTATTTAAAACCCTTTCTCCTGTATGTCCAAAAGGAGTATGCCCTAAGTCATGACCCAATGCTATTGCTTCTACTAAATCATCATTTAAACAGAGAGCTTTTGAAATTGTTTTTGCTATCTGGCTAACTTCAAGAGTATGTGTAAGTCTCGTTCTATAGTGATCCCCCTCGGGTCTTAAAAAAACTTGAGTCTTATGTTTTAATCTCCTAAAAGATTTTGAATGAATTATCCTATCTCTATCCCTTGAAAAGCAAGTGCGAATTTCACATTCCTTTTCATACACATCTCTCCCCAAGCTTTTTTCTGAAAGGGTAGCATATTTTGATAAATTATTTTTTTCTCTATTTTCAATTTGTTCTCTAATATTCATCTTGTAAGTTGTGTATTAATGAATTTAATTTCTTTTAAGGCTAAGTCATCATTTGGATATTGTGTTAAGTAATAATTAAAAGCATTTAATGCACTTTTCCACTCTCCTTCCTTTTCATATATAACTGCTTGGTTAAACAAGACACTTTTATCATGCTCTATCCCAAGCTTTTTCAAATCTTCAATTATTGTTTTTGCATCTTGCAATTCATTATTGTTTATTGAATTTTTTAATTCACTAAGTTTTGATACACCATTTAATAAATTATATATTTCTATATATTGTTTATTATTTGGTTTGATTTTTAATAACAATTCATATATATCTCTACATTCTAAATAGTTTTCTAACATAAATAAACATTCTGCTTTATAAAGAAGTAAATCACATTGTATTTCTCCTACCTCTCCCTCTCCATATGAGATTGCAATATTGAAATACTCTAAAGCATCTTTATAATTTTTATTTCTAATTAGATTTATACCCTCTTTGCGATATTCCAAAATTTTACTATTATTTGAACAAGAGCTTAAAATAATTAATGATATTAAAAATAACAAAATTATTTTACTTTTTCTCATTAGTGCTTCCTATACCTCCATTTCTCACTCTTAAAACTTCTATTTCTTTTGCGAGATAATATTTAACAAAAATTCCTTGACAAAAAGATTCTTTAGCTTTAATTAATAATGTATCATTTGTTAAACTATCGTTAGTAATTTTAATTTTAATATGTCCTTCATTATCACTATTATAATAATCAGAATCAATAACTCCAATAGTATTATCTAGTTGCATCCTATATTTAAAACCAAGAGAAGACCTTGGAACAATAAATAAAACTATATCTTTATTCATCTTACATCTAATCCCCGTAGGGATGACAATTGATTCTTTTGGTTTTAATGTAAAGTTAAAAGGTGAAAAAAAATCATAACCAGCTGAGTATTTTGTTGCACGAGTTGGGATTAAAACATTATCATAAAATTCTTTAATCAAATTGCTTTGATATAAATTAGTTTTCATAACATCAGCCTTAAATTGTTCAGTTGATACTTTTTTAAACTCCGCTACATAATTATTCATTTAATAACCTAATCTATTTCCTCGTAAATTTCTTTATTTTCTTTATCAATAATTACGGGTTCATTTAATGTATTACTTAATTCCTGTTCTACTTCTTTTTCAAATTTTAGGATTTTACTCTCATCAAGTTTTGGCAAATCTTTGACTGATTCTATACCAAATCTATATAAGAACTCTTCAGTTGTCCCAAGTAAAATTGGTCTACCTGGTGCTTCTAATCTCCCCTTTTCTTCGATTAAACCATATTCAATTAGTCTATTACAAACAAAATCCGACTTAACTCCTCTAATGTCTTCGATCTCTGGTTTTGTAATAGGTTGTTTATAAGCAATAATTGATAAAGTTTCCATTAAAGAATCAGTTAAAACAGGTTTCTGTGGTTTTGATACAACTTTAATTAAATTATCAAAATAAATTTCATTTGAAACCATTTGATACTTTGAGTTAACTTTTACAATCTTAAAACCTCGTTTTGTTTCAGTCGTTTTATACTTTTCAACTATGTAATCACATATTTCCTTTGTAGCTTCAACATCTAACTCAATCGCCAATGCTATTCTTTCAGCATCAACAGACTCCCCTAACATAAATAATACTGCTTCAATAATATGTTCAAAATTTAATAGTTCAACTTCGCTATATTTATTCATCTTCCACCTCTGAAAAATCTATATTTTTATTTTCATCATCATTTGTCTCTATATTTACTACATCATAATTATTAAAACTATTCTCAACTACCATTAACCTTCCCATCTTTATGAGTTCAAGTAGGGCTAAAAAAGTCACTATGATTTCAGATTTTGATTTTTTCTCCCTAAATAATGAATTAAATCTTGCAGTTCTAAACTTCCTTGAATAATCAAGAAGTGAATAAAGGGCATCCTTTAATGGCAATTTCTCTTTTTTGATTGTTCCAAAACTACTTCTAATTCTATCAATGCTATTATTTTTTCTTCTTAAAACATCAATGACTAGTTCGCTTAATTTTTGTATATCTAAACCTTTTAATAATACATCGTAGTCTATACTTGGTATATAGTTAGCAACAACTTTTGGTATTGTTGGTTTTTTAAAAAAATATTCAGGTGCTTTTTTTTCAAGTTCTAACATCATTTTCCCAAGGTCTTTATATTTTTTATATTCAAGTAATTTTAAAACTAAATCTTCTCTTGGATCAACTTCATCATCACTCTCTTTTACTAATGGCAATAACATCTTTGACTTAATTTCAAGTAAAGTAGAAGCCATAACTAAGAAATCAGACATTAAATCTAAATCTTTAAAAGGCATACTTGAAACATAACTCAAATATTGTTCGGTAATCATTACGATTGGTATGTCATAAATATTTATTTTATTTTTTTCAATTAGATGAAGTAAAAGATTTAAAGGTCCTTCAAAATTATCTAATTTGTAATTAATTGTATCCACTAAAAATCTCCAATTTTAATATCATATATTTCTGGGAAATTATTTAATCTAATCTTTATAGAATGCTCTCCAAGTCCAGAAGAAACAAAAATACTTTTATCTTTATATCTATATAGCCCCTTTGAATACTTTGGTAAAAACAACAACTCTGGTGAAAATATTGCTCCAAAAAATGGCAACCTTATAAGTCCTCCATGTGTATGTGCTGATAAAACTAAATCAAAACCATAATCAATTAAATTTTCTGAAAAATCTGGATTATGGCATAAAACTACATTAAATTTATTTTTATCAATATCGCCAAGCAAAGTATTAATTTTCTTAAAATCTAACATAGATTTTTTTTGATTTAGAGTAAAACAAAAATTATAAAATTTTGAATCAATATCTATAGAATATACATTAATATTATTTTTAATATTAATTTTTTTGTCAATAAACATTACTCCAAGTTTTTCCAAATCAGTTTTAAATTTTTTAAACAAATCATTATGTCTATGTCTAAAATTTAATTCATGATTTCCCAATCCATAATAAATGCATTTTATATTTGTATTATTTTTGATATCAGTTAAAAAGTTAATTGCATTTTTATATAACGGATAATTCAAAGAATTATTATTTTTTGAACATATGATTAAATCTCCTCCAATAATCAAAACATCAGCATTTTTATTTTTTATTTCATCAATTAATTTTTTATTATCATCTCTATATATTTTTTCATGCAAATCAGATAAATATATAAATCTAAAAAAAAATTTTTTATTTATTTTAATATTAACACTTTTAAATTTATAATTATTAATTTCATATTTTATTCTAAATAAAATTATCAAATTAATAGAAAAAAAAACTAAAAACAATATAATAAAATTTACCATAATAAATAGCGATTAATCCTTTTATATGTTATAATGATTATATGATAAGTTATAAACCCTTTTTTGAAACACTACAAAAGAATAAAACTAGTCAATACAAACTTATAAATCAATATTTAGTATCTCCAAATACACTTTGTAGGATGAAAAAAAATATGGCAATTTCTCTATCCACTGTCGAATATTTGTGTAATATTCTTGGATGCAAAGTCGAAGATATTGTGACTATTCTTTAATTTTTTTTAATAATTCTTCAATTCTGTTAAAATTGTCAAGAGTATTATCATATTCAAAATATAACTCAGGAGTTTTTCTTAAATTTAATTCATTTGCTATCTGTGTTCTAAGAAAACCTTTTGAATTATTTAAAACTTTTATAACAGTTTCTTTATCTTCATCTTCTGTTTGTATATAAACTTTGCAAAAGGACAAATCTTTTGATACCGAAACATCGACTACATTAATTTGATTTTTAATTCTATAATCTTTTAATTTGGAATACAAGACAACTTGTAATGTTTTCTTAATTTCTGAATCTATTCTTGCATATTTAAAACTATTTCTCTTTTGCATAAAACTCCTAAATTGTATTTGGATTAATCATAATATAAGATTCTATTGTATCTTCTATTTGAAAATCATTAAAATTTTCAAATACTACACCACACTCAAAACCTATTTTAACTTCTTTAACTTCATCTTTAAATCTCTTTAGAGAAGAAATTGCACCTTCATATATAATATCATTGTTTCTATAAATTCTTACTTTTGAATTTCTTGTAATTTCTCCATCATTTACAATACAACCTGCAATATTTCCAACATTCGAAGATTTAAATATTTGTCTTATAGTTAAATGACCTTGAACTTTTTCAACAAATACTGGTTCTAACATTCCTTTTATTGCTTTTTCTATATCTTCAATTACTTTATATATAATATCATAAATTCTAACATCTACTTTTTCACTATCAATCAAATTTTTTATTTGTGGATCAATTTTTGTATTAAATCCTATGACAACAGCATTTGAAGCAACAGCAAGATTTATATCTGATTCATTAATATTGCCTACACCATTATGAATAATTCTAACAGAAACTTCATCATTAGATAATTTTTCAAGAGAATCTTTTAGTGCTTCAACTGAACCTACAACATCTGCTTTTAAAACAATAGGTAATTCTTTTACTTCGCCAGATTTAATTTGTTCAAACAATGCATCAAGAGTTAAATTCTTTTTTGAATCTTCTACAAGTTTTTGCTTGTTTTCAGAAATAAATGTAATTGCAAAGTTTCTTGCTTCTTTCTCTGTATCAAATGAAACAAAAATATCACCAGCAGTAGGTGTATCATTTAATCCAAGTATTTCAACAGGTGTAGATGGCATTGCTTTATCAATTTTATTTCCATTACAATCAATCATTGCTCTCACTTTTCCATAACTCTTTCCCATTGCTATATAATCACCAACTTTTAAAGTTCCTTTTTGCACAATGATTCTACCAACTGGACCTTTCCCTTTGTCAAGTTCACCTTCTATTACTATTCCCCTTGCCTTTCTATTTGGATTTGCTTTTAACTCCATTACATCAGCAGTTAACAATATCATTTCCATTAAATTTGATATTCCAATATTCTTTTTTGCAGATACTTCACAAAAAGTAGTTTGTCCTCCCCAATCAGCAGGAATTAATTCATATTCTGATAAAGCCTGTTTAACTCTTTCTACATTTGCTTCAGGTTTATCAATCTTATTTATTGCAACAACAATTTCAACATTGGCTGCTTTTGCATGATTAATTGCTTCAATTGTCTGTGGCATTACCCCATCATCAGCAGCAACAACCAAGACTGCTATATCTGTTGATTTAGCACCTCTAAGTCTCATGGCAGTAAAAGCTTCATGACCTGGAGTATCTAAAAATGTAATGTATCTATCATTATATTTTACTTGATATGCTCCAATATGTTGAGTAATTCCACCTGCCTCTCTGTCTGTGATATTTGTTTTTCTAATCGCATCAAGTATTGAAGTCTTTCCATGGTCAACATGCCCCATGACACAAACAACAGGTGGTCTCAATACCATATCTTTATCTGAATCTTCAATAGTATCTTTTAATAATTCAGCTATCACATCTACTTTTTCTTCTTTTTCGCACAATATATTATATTCAATTGCAATATTTTCTGCCTCTTGAAAACTCAATTCATGGTTTGCAGTAACCATTTGCCCTGCTAAAAATAATTTCTTTACAATAGTTGCTGGCTGAATCTTCAATTTTGCTGCTAAATCCTTTATAGAAATAATTTCAGGTAGCACTATAGATTTTATATCACTTGATGGATTATCATCTTTTACTACAGGTTTTACAAAAGCCCCACTTGTATTTTTCTTTTTTCTTTTTGCATATTGTTCATTTTCATTCAAGAAACTATTTTTATGTTTCTCTTTCGTTTTAATGACTTTTGTATCTTTTTTTTGCTCATAATCTTTATTAAATTTATTTTTATCTTTTTGTTTACCTACAAAACGACTATTTGTGCCTAACACTAAATTAGTGTTGCTTTTGTTCAAAGAAATCTTTTTTTCATTAGTCTTATTTAAAATATTATTAGTTTTTAAACCTTCATTTTGTTTTGTTTTATTTATATTTGGTTTTATTTGTTTTTCTACTTTTACATTTTTATTAGTTTTAATATCATCTTTTTTTGTTTGAAGTTTATTTTCTATCTCACTTTTCTTTTTTTCAAGTTCAACAATTGTTTTTTGAGGGAGAGGTCTACCATTAGGTGAGGAATTTTTCTCTTTTACCTGATTGCTTCCATTTGAAAATTTTATCTTAATATTTGTTTTATTGTTTAATAAATTATTTTTCCAAAATGGTATTACTTCATCATCTCCATTTTTTTCTTCTTTTTTTTCTTCTTCAACACTATTAATTGCAACTTTAGTTTTATGCTTTTTATTTTTCGAAGAATTTATTGGCATATCCTCATCTTTTTTTATTGTTGGAGGTGCAATGACATTATCTTTTGATAATACAGGTTTAGATTTAAACAAATCTTCAAGTAAATATTCACCTTCCATATCAAGGTTCGCAATAATACGATCTGCTTTATAGCCTTTTTCCTTTAAAGCTTTTTTTGCAAGATTTACTTTTTCTTTATCATTTTCAACATCAATCCCCAATTCAATTAATTTTTCTTTAATTTTCATCAAAACCCTCCAGCAAATATATTAATCTATTCATTAGATTCGGATACTTCTTGCTCTGAATCATTTTTATATAAATTATGGTCGTATTCAAATCCAAGTTGGTCATAAATGCCTGATTCAATAGCTTGTGTCTCTGATTTTATATCTATCTTGTATTCTGTTAATTTTACAGCAAGTCTTGCATTTTGACCTTCTTTTCCAATTGCAAGAGAGAGCTGATTATCAGGAACAATAACTAATGCTTGCATTGTGTCTTCATCCGCAACAATTGCTATGGTCTTTGCTGGTGAAAGTGCATTTTCAATATAATTACTTACATCTTCATCCCAATTAATAATATCAATTTTTTCACCATTTAAAGCTTCTATAACAGTATTAATTCTTATACTATTTACTCCAAGACATGCACCAACTGGATCAATATTTGAATCATTTGTTTTTACTGCCATCTTAGTCCTTGAACCTGCTTCTCTTGCTATAGATTTAATTTCAATAGTCCCATCACGGAGTTCTGATACATTTTCCTCAAAGAGTTTAATGACAAATTCAGGAGCAATTCTTGATAATTTAACCTTTGGTCCTTTTGATGAGTCTTCAACTTCCTCAATATAAACTTTAATATTTTGTCCTTGTGAGAACATTTCACCCTTAATTTTATTTGTGATTGGTAAAAAACCATCAACACTACCAAGATTAATATTATATCCATCTTTTGTAATTCTACCAACAGAGCCAGTAACTACTGTCTTTTCAAGTCTTTTAAATTCAATAAATAGAGAATTTTTTTCTTGATCTCTAAGTTTTTGAATAATTACACCTTTTGCATTTTGTGTAATAATATGTCCAAAATTCATTTTTTTTTCAACCATATATACAATATCACCAATTTCACAATTAGGATCTGTCTCTTTGGCATCTGAATTATGAACTTCAGTTAACTCACTAACAATTTCTTCATCATCAGGTATTACTTCTTTTCCTAAAAAAATATTATATTCACAAGTCTTTTTATCAATTACAACTTTTATTTCTACAGGAACTTTATTCCCATACTTTCTATTATAATAATTCTTACATGCATTTTCTAATGAAGCTCTTATCTCATCAAGCATAATATCTTTATTAATGTTTTTCTCTTTTACCAATACATCAAGTGCTTCTTTTAATCCACTACTCATATGAACTCCTTTTTTTAAAAATTTGAGGAGCGAATTACTCGCTCCTCAATTATTGGATTATAACACATATTGTTTAAGTTGTAAAGTCATATTAATATAATGGTAAAGTTGGGTAAATTAATATTTTAAATCAAATTTTAAATAACTCCTTTGGATATTTGATTTTTATTTAATCCTTATAATTCAACAACTATTTAGTATTAAATGTCGAATCTTTATATTATGTTAGCTTTTACACAAATCCTCATCCTAAACTATCACTATACATATAAAAATTTTTTATCTCTACATTGTTTCTTTCTGGCAGAGTTTTTCTCTATGTAAATTGTTTATTATTATGTTATATATTTTTTAATGCTTTAATTGCTTTGTCAATTTCTTCTTCTGTATTCTTATAGCAAAAACTAAATCTTACCATACCCTGTTCTACCGTATTAAATCTTTTGTGAACGAGAGGAGCACAATGTCCCTTTGGTCTTGTGACAATACCATACTCTTCATAGAGATAATCACTAATTCTCCCCGAGTCATAGTCTAAAACATTTATTGAAACTATTGGTACCCTATTAAAATTTTTAAAATCTCCATAGATTTTAATTCCATCAATTTTTGAAACTCCAATATAAAACATTTTCATTAACTCTTGTTCCTTTTCTCTAATGCAATTTAATCCAATTTCATTAATATAATCTATAGCCATAGATAACCCAGCAATTCCATGAGAATTTAATGTTCCAGCTTCAAGATGTGTAGGAAGATCTAATGGTTGATGTTTGTCAAAAGTTTTAATTCCTGTTCCACCTGATTTTAATGGCTTAATATATACATCAGTATTAATAGCCATACCACCTACCCCTTGCATAGCAAGTAAACTCTTATGCCCTGTGAAACACAAAATATCAATATTCATCTTTTTTACATCTATCTCAAATACTCCAGCAGTTTGTGAAGCATCAACAACAAATAATAAATCATAATCTTTTGCAATTTTCCCAACTCTCTCAATATCTACAATATTTCCAACAACATTAGAACTATGAGTTAACACAATCATTTTTGTATTATCTCTAATATTTTTAACTATGTCATCATAATATAAATTTCCATAATCATCACAATCAATATAACTTATATCTACACCTATTTCACCCATTTCATATAAAGGTCTAAGAACTGAATTATGTTCAAGAACAGATGTTATGACATGATCTCCTTTTTTTAAAATTCCTTTAATAGCAGTATTTAATGCTTCCGTAGAATTATTTGTAAAAACTATATTATTAGGTTTATTTAAATTAAAAAACTTTGATAATTTATTTCTACAATCATAAATATTGTTACTTGCATATAGTGAAGCAGAATTAATCCCCCTACCTGCATTTCCGCTATTATTTATAGCAGATACAACAGCATCTATCACTGACTTTGGTTTATATATAGTTGTAGCAGCATTATCAAAATAAATCATAAAATCACCTTACATTGATTTTTTTATTTCATTTATTTTATCTCTATAAAACATTGCCTCTTCAAAATTTAGCTCAACAGCACAATCTCTCATTTTCTTTGTTAATTCATCTATTATATTATTTTTTTCTTTATTTGTCATTGATTCAAAATCTTTTTCGATTCCCATTTCAATTTTTGCAGTCTTATTTGATATTGCAATTAAATCCCTAACTGATTTTTTTATGGTAGTAGGTTTTATATTATTTTCTTTATTATATTGTTCTTGTATCCTTCTCCTACGGTTGGTTTCATCTATACAGACTTGCATAGAATGTGTTATGTTATCTGCATACATTATCACAAAACCATTTTCATTTCTTGAAGCCCTACCAACGGTTTGTATAAGTGAAATCTCAGACCGTAAAAACCCTTCTTTATCTGCATCAAGTATTATAACAAGACTAACTTCTGGAATGTCTAAACCCTCTCTCAAAAGATTAATTCCAACAAGCACATCAAATTCATCAAGTCTCATCTCTCTAATTATTTTGATTCTCTCAAGTGTATCTATATCTGAGTGCAAATATTTTACTCTTATCCCCATTTTTAATAAATACTCTGTTAAATCTTCAGCCATTACTTTTGTGAGAGTAGTTATCAATACTTTTTCTTTATTTTTTGTTCTATTATTAATTTCATTTATAATATCATCAATTTGATTTTTAGATGGTCTAACGGAAATCTTTGGGTCAAGTAAACCAGTTGGTCTAATTAATTGTTCTGCTCTCAATTCTTCTTTTTCGGTCTCATATTTATTTGGAGTAGCAGATACAAATAAAATCTGATTAATCTTTCCTTCAAATTCTTTAAAATTCAATGGTCTATTGTCCATAGCGGCAGGTAGTCTAAATCCATACTCAACAAGAGAAGTTTTCCTCGAAAAATTTCCATTAAACATCCCACCGATTTGAGGAATTGTAATATGTGATTCATCAATTATTATCAAAAAATCATCAGGGAAATAATCGATTAATGTATATGGAGGCTCACCCTCTTTTTGAAAATTTAGATATCTCTCATAATTTTCTATTCCACTACAAAAACCAGTTTCAAGTAACATTTCTACATCATATCTCGTTCTCTCTTCTATTCTTTGTGCTTCTATCAATTTATTATTCTCTTTAAAAAATTTTATTCTCTCTTCCAAATCTACTAATATATTTTGGCAGGCGAGTTTTATTTTATCTTTATCAACAGCATACTGTGTAGCAGGAAATACTACTATATGTTTCATTTCTGATATTATATTTCCTGTCAAAACATCTATTTTATATATTTTTGATATCTCATCAAAATCAATTATAATCCTATATGCCTCTTTTTCAGCAGAAACAGGGAAAATATCAATTATATCTCCCTTTACTCTAAAAGTCCCTCTTTTGAAATCAATTTCATTTCTAACATATTGTATTTCTATAAGTCTCTCTATTATTTCATCTCTTGACTTCTCTTCACCCGGTCTTATTGATAGTGTCATATTTTTATAATCAATAGGTGAACCAAGACCATATATACAAGATACCGATGCTACAACTATTACATCTCTTCTCTCACAAAGTGCTGCAGTTGCAGAATGTCTCAATTTGTCTATTTCATCATTTATGCTTGAATCTTTTTCAATATAAGTATCTGTGCTTGCGACATAAGCTTCAGGTTGATAATAATCATAATAACTTACAAAATATTCTACAGCATTATTTGGAAAAAACTCTTTAAACTCACTATATAATTGTGCTGCTAAAGTTTTATTGTGAGCAATAACTAATGTGGGTTTATTTAGATTAGTTATAATATTTGCCATTGTGAAAGTTTTACCAGAGCCTGTGACTCCAAGTAATGTTTCAAATTTTTTTCCACTCCTAAATCCATTAACAAGTTTATCTATTGCTTTGGGTTGATCTCCCATTGGTTTAAATTTTGATTGCAAAGTAAACTTATCCATACATCTCACTTGCCTTAATTAAATTTTTAATTAACATTGCAGTAGTCATTGCTCCCACCCCACCTGGAACTGGTGTTATATACGAACATTTTTCTTTCACATCATCAAAATTGACATCACCTACTATTCTTCTTTCATCATCTACCACATGTATACCACAATCAATCAAAATAACCCCTTCTCTTACAAAAGTTTTATCAATAAACAATTTTGAATTAACAGCAACTATTAATATGTCAGCCATATTGGTTATTTCTTTTAAATTTTTCGTTTTAGAATGGCAAATTGTAACAGTAGCATCATTTCTAAGAAGTAAATGAGATAGCGGTTTACCTATCACATCACTTCTATTTAAAATTACACAATGTTTACCTGATAATTCTATCTCCATTTTATTTAATAATTCAATTACACCATAAGCAGTGCAAGGATATAGACAGTCCATATTTCTAACCAATCTACCAATACTTACTTCGCTAATGCCATCTAAATCCTTATAGACACTTATCTTTGAAGTAATTTTTTCTTTATCAAAATTTTTAGGAATTGGCATTTCTAAAAAAATACCTGTGACATTTTTATCATTGTTTAATTTATCTATTAAATCTATTATTTCAATTTCATTAGCATTTTCATCAAATTTATAAAATGAAAAATCTATATTTAGTTTTTCACATAATTTTTTTTTTCTATTTACATATAAAGTAGAGGCGATATCTCCCCCTATCTGTATAACAGATAAATTTAATTTCTTATTAGAAATTTTTAAATAATCTTCACATTCTTTTAAAATTATTTTTGATGTATTAATCCCATCAATTAATTTATACATAAAAATTTTTTCTCCTATAGTGCTCTCAGGCAGATTCGAACTGCCATCCTAAGCTCCGGGGGCTTATGTTCTATCCATTAAACTATGAAAGCTACTTTTTATTTTAACAATACTAAAGCTTGAAGTAGTTGTTTATCTTCATATTTAGCATCTAATTCCTTATACCAATTTTCATCCATATATTTAAAATTATTGCTATTTATGTTCAACTCATCACTATTTGCCTCCTTTTTAACTACTACAGAACTTTTACTTGCTTCACTTATTGTAGAGTCAATAATCTCACTTTCTGATGCAATAGTTTTATTAATTACATTTCCATTTTTATTTACTACTATCACTTGTCCATTTTTATTTGTGTGAATTTCACTACCATCATTTTCATAAACTATTTCACTTCCATCATATTCAAGGGCATAATTTGGAATAATGCCATTTTTATCTATTTCGTATCCACTTGGTGGAAAATACCCTGCCACAGTAAATTTGATTGCCGAACCATCACTTAATGGAATTACATTTTGCATAACACCCTTTCCATAAGTTTTTTCACCTACAACTATTGCTCTATCATAATCTCTCAATGCTTCAGTAAATAGCTCTGAAGCAGATGCAGATGCTCCATTAACTAATATAACAATTGGAGTATCTACTTTATGTTTATCATTACAATAATAAGAATCAACAATTTCAACTTTATCTCTCATATATACAAGTAATGTTTTACCAATAGCAAAATTATTTTCTTTTTGATTTAATGTAAACTTTCCATCATTATCTTTTAAAATATAATCAAGCATATTTAAAACTATACTCAACTCACCACCTGGATTATTTCTCAAATCTATAACTATGCCTTTTACATTTTTCTTTTGAAGTTCTGAAACAGCAGATACAAACTGCACATAACCTTTTCCTGTGAATTCACTAAAAGAAATATACCCTACATTATTTTCTTTAACTTCATATTTTACTAATTTTACTTCAACCTTTCCTCTTACACAAACTAATTCAATTATCTTGTTTTCAGCTGGTCTAAAAATACCAACATTTACATTTGTCCCCTCTGGTCCTTTTATTAAAGTTACAATATCTGCTAATGCATAGCTTTTAACATCAACACCATCTACACTAACTATAACATCCCCTACTTTAATACCTGCTTTTTCTGCTGGTGAATTTTCATATACATCATTTACTCTTGACTCATTAGTCTCTATATCTTGTGTTACAGCAGCACCTATGCCATAATATTCACCACTCTGTGTTTCCATAAAACTTGTATAATTAGTAGCAGGCATATACTCTGCATATTTGTCATCCAAGCCTTTTACATAACCCTTAAACATTTCATCAATTATTTTCTTATTATCTTTTTTGTAATAATATGCCATATTTACATAATTATCAATTATTTCAAATTTTTTGTTAAAATCTTCTAAATCTATAAGCCCACTATCAATTTGACTCTCTGTAGCTATTAAATTTAAATTATCAATGTCTTTATTGTTTCTTGCAATTCTATAATATGGAAAAAAATTTTTAAACACATAATATATTGTATATGCAACAACAGTTAATATTAAAACAAGTGTGATTAAAAGTGAAATATTTAATATTTTTTCTTTTTTTAATTTTTTATTTAATGTTTTTATTTCTTTTTCATATATTTCTTCATTTGATAAAGAATTATTGTCAATTTTTTTATTTTCTGATTCATAATTACTTGAATATCCATTGTTATTATTTAAAGCATCTTGATTTTTAATTTCATTTTCATTATTTAAATTATCCATTAATTTATTGAATAATAAGTCATAAATATAAAATAACTTACTAAACATACTCCTTATTAAATTTTATATGGAAACCTCTAAAAAGTCTACAATTTACCTAGGGTTTCCTATGGAACCTCACTTATTCAATAATTTCCAAAATATAATTTTGAAAATTTATATTATTTAAGATTGCCACAAATTAGTAATATTTTAATATAAATGATAAATATATGCAATATTTATTTATTATTACTTTTTTATAATATTAGAAATATGTCAAAATATGTATTCTATAAAAACATATTATATATTTTTATAAAATTCAAACTTTTCATTATAAAACATATGATTTAAAATTTTTTTTTGATATAATAATAAATATATATAAAACAAAAAAAATAATAATTATATATAATTATTATAAAGGAGAAAAAATTATGGCTACAAAACAAGGTCAAAAATTATCACTAAATGAATTAAAGAGTTTATGTGATTTTAAAAATGGAATTTATATATCAAAATCTGGGAATGATTATATTAATGCATTGTCAAAACTATTCTCACTAACAAACAAAAATGATAAACCTTTTACAATAGAGGATATTAAAAAGCAACCAACTTTACGAGAGTTTAATTTTTCAGGCAAAAATGACTATGAATTTATTTGCAAACTTAAAATTCAACCTATGACAATAGAAAATAATAATAGGAAAAACGAAAATATTGTAGCTATAGATTTTGCTAACCATAATGCAAAACAGATTTTTAATAATTCATTAGGCATCTCTTATATTTTAACTTGCCCAATTAACAATAACGAACATATAATAAAAATAGGACAAACAAGAACACCTTTTAAAGCAAGGCTTAACTCTTATAATTGTGGTTCAGTTTATAATTGGAGGACTGCTTCTACTACAAACATAAAAATTAAGCAATCAATGGTTACTACAAGACAAATATTTAATTTATATATTTATGATTGCAGTGAAGACCAATATATCATAGTATGGCATGGGGTAAAATCAAGTCCATTTGCTTCACCAAAATCACTTGCAGTAGAAGATATAATGATTAAAAAGTTTATTGAACAATTTAATCAAAAACCATTAGCAAATATACAAGCAAATGCAACAACTATTGATTAATATTTCATCAAAGACAACAATTTATTAATTTCTTCATTTTCATTTTTTGAAAATTTAATTTTATTGCTAATTGCCAAATGCTTTAACACCATTATATTATTGAAATTTCCATATCTTGTCAAATGAACCATAACTTTAAAATATGGTTCATTAATTTTATCCATAAATACTTCAGCATCCTTTTCTGTGTCAAAAGCATAATAACCAACTGACTGAGTTGTATTCACATTATGCTTTATATAAGGAATGTAATATGTAGATAAAGGTATAATAATAATCCATTTATCATAAATATCTTGTTTAATTTTTGCATATCTTGTTTTTTTAGCTGTATGTATTGTTTCATATCTAAATTCATTATTCTTTTTGTCATTTAGCAAATCTTTTTTTGTAAAATTATGTAAATCACACCTATAATTAAATCCAGTTTCTTTATTTGAAATAACTTTTTTTTGTATATTTATTATTTCTTGGGATAAATACAATGGAATAAAATTTAATTCTTTTGGTATTTCAACATTATATTGCACATCTTTAATTAAATAACCATTATAAACAGTTGTTTTATTATTAAAAACGGATTTCTGCCATACAAACACAGTAAAGGAAGACCCAACACCATTAAAATATTTTTTTATATCATTGTCAATAACTACAAAACTCCCCATATTAAGAAGTTTTTTTAAAGTCGTATTATTATTATTATATGTCATCCAATTATTAGGAGTTACAAAGCATAAATACCCTTTATCATTTAACAAATCTATTGCTTTCTCAATAAAATCTCTTGAAAGGCTTTGATTTTTATTTCCACCACCAGAATAAGGAGGATTAGCCATAATCATATCAAATTTATTTCTTTCAGAATTTTCCAATTCAAAAAAATTTACTTTTTTAATATTTTTAGGGTTTAATATTTGTTTACAATTTGCTAATCTAATTTCATTTATATCATAAAACCAAATATTATCAATATTAGTTTTAAGTTGGCAATAAGCACCAAAATTCCCATTACCACAACAAGGATCCAAAATTCTAATTGACTCTCTCTTCCATAACTCATCTGGTATATAGTCTATCATTTTTTTTACACAGTCAATTGGGGTGCAAATATCATCAGTAGAACTCATATGTGATAAATCACTATTGAGCTTATCATAATATTTTAATATTTCGTCATATTTTTTTGAATTTAGAGATTTACAATTACTAACAATATTTATAGATTCATTATTATTATTTAAAGCATCAAATATTGTAATTTGTGTCCTATGATTTCTCATAATCACTCCTCCACCTTCATAGTTATACACCTTCTCTTTTTATCATAATATATTTTAAATTTACTGACACCTTTAACAAGTCCCAAATTTTCCAATATTGATTTTGGCATACGAACTCTCATGTCTTTTTGCAAAACATATGTATCAAGATAAATTAAATCATTATCATCCATAAAACCCCTCATTAAATATAGTCTAATTATAGTCCAAATTAAGCTCGGTGTCAATATATATTATTCAATAATTTAAAAAATTTTATTTTTAACACTGTCCATTATTAGATGTTGCTTTAATTTACATAATTTAATGGATCTACATAAGTTCCATTTTTTCTAACTCCAAAATGTAGATGTGGACCCGTAGAATACCCAGTAGAACCCACTTCTCCAATCTTTTGTCCAAGTATAACCTCATCTCCCTCTTTTACACTCATTTTACTTAAATGCATATATACAGTAAAGAATTGGCTGCCATGATTTATCATAATATAGTTTCCTGCAGAATATGAATATTTTGCAATAACAACTTCCCCACTCGCTGCAGCTATTACTTTATCACCAGTTGGTGCTCCTATATCTATACCCTGATGATTTGTTGATGCTCCCTTCGTTGGATTTTTTCTCTTTCCAAAATTTGATGTTATTCTTTTTGAAGAAGGTAGAGGCCAAATAAGACCACCAATCAAAACTCTTTTATTATTTTTTTCTCTCGCCCTTATTGCAGCTTCTACAGCTCTTATGTTATCTTCTTGTGCCTTTTGGTCTTCCTGAAGTTTTTTTAATTCTTTTTGACTTACATTTATTTGATTTGAAGTGCTTTCCAATTCTTTTTGTTTCTCAAATATCAATAATTCAACATCAGCTTTTCTCTCACTCTCTTCTTTTCTAAGTAAAATCAAACTATTTTGTTCATTTACTAATTTTTCTTTCAATTCTTCTATTTCATTTTTAATTTTAATTAATTCATTTAATTTTTTTCTATCATACTCTGTTATGCTTGTAATGTATTCAGCCTTTGTCAATATATCAGATAAATTATTTCCATTTAATATACTCTCAAGTGCAGTTATGTCTCCCCTTTCATAAAAAAATTTAATTCTTGTCTTCATATCTTCATACTGTTTTTTTTCATTTGTCTCTGCTATATCTAATTTTTCTTTTGTATCATCAATTTGGATTTGTAAGTTTTCTATTTGGTCAATAGTATTATTTAATTCAGTGACAAGTTCTTCAAGTTGAGTGTCAAGCTCCTTTATGTATTTCTCCATATCATTTTTTAATGAATTAAGTTTTTTTATAGTGTTTTGAACTTTTGTTTTTTGCTCATTAATTTTTTTTAAGGTATCTTGATAGCCACTAATTTTTGATAATTCATCATCCGTTGCATAAGTTATACTAAAAAGGTAAAATGAAAATAAGACTACAAAAAAAATATATTTAATTTTCACTATTTTTTTAAACATTAATATGCCTATTTATAGTGATAGAAGATACTACTATACAAATAAAAACAGAAGCAAGTAAAGAATAAGATGACATTAAAAACAAAAAATCATTTATTGGCACAGGAGTAAGTATACTACTAATCAACATTGTCTTATTTAAAATCAATGAAAAAGAATAT
Source organism: uncultured Lachnospiraceae bacterium (assembly GCA_946403075.1). Classification (GTDB taxonomy): domain Bacteria; phylum Bacillota; class Clostridia; order Lachnospirales; family Lachnospiraceae; genus UBA3633. The sequence goes on from CAMIYN010000002.1 coordinate 60,081, forward strand.
TTATATAATACTGCAACTATTACAAGTGGTATGATTGTCCCAAAAAAACCTATAAGCATACCCTCTATTACAAACGGAGCTTTTACCATAAAGTTTGTTGCACCTATTAGTTTCATTATTTCACACTCTTGTTTCCTATATTGGCTTGCTACTGCTATCGTATTTGCTATCAAAATAATTGCAATTAACACCAAAACTATTATTAATCCAATACTAAAATAACTGATTGCTATGTTAAAATTAGTTAGTATATTTATAAGTGAAGTTGAATACCTAACATCTCTAACCCCTTGCACATTTTTAATATAATTTACATATTGTTCTTGTTTTGATATATCATTTAGTAGTATTTCATATGATGCAGACTTGGCGAGAGGATTTTCATCTTCAAAAGCTTCTGCAACATTTGTATTTCCATCAAAATAACTCTTTTTGAAATTTTCCCATGCTTCATAACTTGAAATAAACTTCATAGATTTAACATCATCAGTCATAAAATTTTTATTTGCAATATTTTTAATTTCTTCCTCAGTATAATTCTCATCAAAAAAAACTTGTATTCCTATTGTCGTCTCAATAGTTCGTATTAATTCATGAATATTTGTACCAATCACAAAAAAAATACAAAAAATCAAAACACTACAAGATATAGTCCCAATTGATGCAATAGTAAATAATTTTTTTGTTCCTAAATTTTCAAAAGCACTTTTAAATATATATTTTAACAAAATTAACTCCTCATATAATATTTTCAAATAACTATTTTGATAATAGCATATTTAATAAATATTATTTTATCACATTAAATTATGAAAATCTCTAATAATATAAATATTAAAAACATTGAGTAGTCCTTTTAATTTTTTTATTATTCTTTTACTTTATACCAATTTTATAAATTTTATCTTTTTTTTTGAGTTTTTGCTCTTTCTATATCTTTGTTATTTCTTATGAAAAATACTTGTCTCATATAACTTGACAAATTTAGTTTATTATTATATGCCATTTTCTCTAGCAATTTCTTTTCCTCAGAAGTTACTCTAAATATTACTTGACAATCTCTATATAATTTTTCTCTTGCCATATTCAAATTTTCCTTTCATTGCATTTTCAATATGATAGCATTTTTTTATATACTTGTAAAGTTTGTATATTAAAAAAGAAGCCCTGATAATGGGCTTCTTACTTTATATTAAAATACTTTTTATATCTCTTAATATAAAATTTATTTTGCAGCGATGACTTCAATTTCGCAAAGGGCACCTTTTGGTATATCTTTTACTGCAACACAACTTCTTGCAGGCTTTGGATTTCCTATAAAATATTTGGCATAAACTTCATTAAATTTGGCAAAATCAGATATATTAGCTAAAAAACAAGTAGTTTTTACTACATTTTCAAAAGTCATTCCATTTTCTTTCAAAATTGCCTCAACATTTTTACAACTTTGTTCTGCCTGTGCTGTTATGTCCCCTTCAATATTCCCTGTTGCTGGATTAGCAGGAAGTTGTCCAGAAGTATATAAAAATCCATTAACTTCTATAGCTTGAGAGTATGGTCCTATCGCAGCAGGGGCATTATTTGTTTTAATTTCTTTCAACATATTTAATTCATATAAAACAATTATTAATTGATTATATTTCTCCTTTCAAAGATTATCTTTTAATTTACTATAACACAAACTTATAATTAATTCAACAAATACATAGAGAAGTGCTTATGCTATTTTCTCACCATACAATTAGAATTAAAAATACCATTATCCTTTATAACTCTTTTAACCCTTTTAATGAATTACATTTTTTTATTAGCATATTTTTTACATATAAATTTACAAATTTGTCTAAACTACCACCATGCATCGCAACTTCTTTTACTATACTTGATGATAAATAAGAATATTTTACATTAGTTGTAAAAAAAATAGTGTCTATATTATTATTTAATTCCCTATTAGTTTGTGCAAGTTGTATCTCATATTCATAATCAGAAACCGCTCTAAGCCCTCTAACTATTATTTCTGCACCCACTTTTTTCATAAAATCAACTAAAAGCCCATCGAATACATCAACAGATATATTTTCAATATCTTTTATAGAATTTTTTATCATATCAATTCTCTCATCTACACTAAATAGCGGTGATTTTCTTGAATTTGATAATACCGCAACTATTATCTTATCTGCTATTTTACTTGCTCTCTTTATAATATCAATGTGTCCCAATGTTATAGGATCAAATGACCCTGGATATACTGCTAACCTCATTGTTTTTATTTCCTTAAAAAAGTATGTTTATTATTTTTATAAATTTTTTCTTTAAATATTTCATATCCAAAAGGTAAAACCTTTTTTATTTCATCATTTTTACTACTCTCAATTATGATAATAGTTCGTTTATCTATATTATTTGATCCTGATAAGATTTTCATTGGCTCTACATATAAATCTGCATTATATGGAGGATCCATAAATACAATATCAAATTTAATATCGTTATCCATACTGAGTAAATAATTTATAGCAGACTTATTAATCACTTTTGCTCTATTTAAAAATCCTGTTTTCTCTAAATTATAATTAATAACATCTACTGCTTTTCTATTTATCTCTACAAAAGTTGCAGTTTTTGCTCCCCTACTTAGTGCTTCTATTCCAATCGCACCACTTCCTGCAAACAAATCAAGAAAGTTTATATCATTTAAATCAAATTGTATTATATTAAATAATGTTTCTTTAATTTTATCAGTAGTTGGTCTTATATCTAAACTATCAAGTGTAAGTAGATTCATATGTCTTTTTTCACCAGCAATAACTCTCATAATTAAATAGTATAACTATGTTTTGAATATTCGTCAAGTTTTAATTTGATAGCAGATTTTTCACTCGGTTTAAGGAATATTTCATTATTCAAAACTTTTTTTGCATCAGTAAAAGCCATTTTTAAAATATTCATATCATTATAAATATTTGCAATATTAAATTCTATACTTCCAGATTGTTTGACACCAAAAATGTCCCCTGGCCCTCTCAATTTAAGATCTGCTTCTGATATAAAAAAACCATCATTTGAATTTTTCAACACTTCAAGTCTTTCTATACTTTTATCAGTATTTGTAGTGTCAATAAAAATTGCATAACTTTGAAACTCACCTCTACCAACTCTCCCCCTAAGCTGATGTAATTGTGAAAGACCAAATCTTC
>CAMIYN010000003.1 GCA_946403075.1 uncultured Lachnospiraceae bacterium
AAAATAAATTTAGAATAACAATTGGATATGATACATTAAATGTGTTAAAAGACAACTTCTCCGACATAATCTCCACTGACCCCAAATTCCAACACCTATACAGTGAGTGGATAAAGAAGCAGATAGGGATAGAGGATGAGAATGGTAATATAAAATTTGAGTTTTATAGGTATAACAATAATGTAAGAATAGATTTTGATAAAATTAAATATTTAAATGAAAACTATGATGAAATTTTTAGTAATGTAAAAGGTTTAGACTTAAAACATATATATATTAAAAATATAGAGAAATTAGATTTTAACAATTTCAAGATTTATAGCAATGAGTTTGCCAATAATTTTTATGATAAGCTTTCAAAAGTTGCTTCAATGAGAAGTAATTCAGTCTCCGTATCAATGTTTTCATATGATTATGATATGTATAAACAAAATAAATTAGAATATGATAGATTTTACAATAAAGAAAATGAACCACCTAATAATTTTACATGTGTTATTACAGATGGAATTGTAAAAAATGAAATTTATTCATCATTAAAAGATGAAAATAATAAAACAAGAGTAAAAACATTTTTTATTAATGGCTCGCAAGAATTACAAAACAGCCCTAGATAGAGTAAAAAAAGAAGAAGATAATGAAGTAGAAAAAGATTATATAATGGAGTATGAAGTCCTAACAAATGGAAGAGAATTTCCGTATTTAAAAGAGAAAGAGTTAGAAAGTTTTTTAGAGAAGGTAAGTGAAAAAGTAGGGATATATAAAAAATCAACAAGTAATTATTATGGTAATTTTGGAGAAGAAGAAGAATACACAATAGAATCAGATAGAAATTTCAAAGAAGCGATAGAGGATATGAAGGAAGCAATAGAGAGGACAGTAGGAAATGAAGCATTTAAAGGATTAAAAGGTGAGAAGAATATAGCAAGAACATATCTAATGTCAAAAAACATAATGGATAATAGACAATTCATAAATGAATTAAGTTATTATGACATAGGGACGAATGTCATATATAGAACAGCAGGTGATGATGACAAAATATATTTATTAACAGATTTTCAGAAAGTAGAATTAATGGATGCAATAAACAAAAAAGATGCAGAAGGTAAATCATATGATACAGATAGGGATGGGATATCAGATAAGAAAGAATTAAACAGGACAGAAGAAATAGATGTAACAGAATTTATAAGGAAAACCCTTTATGCAGAAAGGTATGGTAAAGACTCAGTAGATATAAAAGAAGCAGAGAAGAAAAAAAGAGAAGAAGAGATAGACAAAATACTTAGGACATACAAAAACAATGTAAAATTAAATTTTGAAAATCAAAAAAACAGTAATGACTATGAATATCAATTATGGTATAATGAGAAAGAAGACAAATTGGAAGTGACAGCATATAGTTATTATAGTAATCCAGTGCTTAAAGATACAGACTTTGATGGCATAGATGATGGCTTTGGGTATATGAAGAATGAAAAAGGCGAAGAAATACTTGTAAATGAAGCGATGGAAAATAAAGATTTAAGGCCTCTTGATAATAGTTTTAAAGGCAGATTAAATTCATCAAGAATAAGTGATAGAGAAAGTATAGAAATAGATATGGCAATGGATTATAGATATTTTCTAATGGATAATAAATTATACTATGATGAATTATCAACTGTGTCTCTACTTTTAGCAAATAGTATATATATGCATGGGGATAAACAAAAATTACATAGTGGAATAGTGATAGAAGATTTACAAAATAGAACAGATGAAGAAATAGAAACTATGGAATTTAAAGGAATAAAATATAAAAATTTGCAAATAAAAAAATTAATGGAATTTTTTGGGTTTAATGATGTAAAGACATATTATTTGGGAAATCCAGGGGATTTGGGCGATGAGAATAGAGAATATTTTTTAAAAAATTATGGAGAGATAGATGAAAAAACGAAAGAGTTAACTGATAAAGTAGATACTATATAAAAAGGAGAGTGGGGAGACACAAAGATTCCTACCTGTCGGCAGATAGGTCTTCGTTATGTTTCTACTGTTAGGTGTAAAAAAAATAATATTTTTATAAATTGACAAAAATATAATGTTGTGTTATTATATCTCGGTTGATGCCGATATAGCTCAATCGGTAGAGCAACTGATTTGTAATCAGTAGGTTTACGGTTCAAGTCCGTATATCGGCTTTTGGAGGATTAGCTCAGTTGGTTAGAGCAATCGGCTCATAACCGATCGGTCCCGGGTTCGAGTCCCTGATCCTCCATAAATACTTACTATGTTTTGTAGTAAGTATTTTTTTTGTGAAAAATGGTATGTTAATAGTTTTTGAATTTGAAAATTTTTGAGTTGCAGCTATAAAAAGTTTTGTGTATGAGAGAGTTTTGAAATTAATAACTAAAAAGGGTTTTTGTTATATTTTAATATGTTGACTATAAAATGTATAATTAGTATAATTAATAGCAATACTTTTTTTTGCGAATTGTAAAAAGGAGGATTTATTAAATATGAAAATGAATATGGATGAAAAATACAAAGTAATATTTAATGGAAATGAATATTATTTTGATTTGATGAAAATATCAGAAAAATCGGCAATAGCAGTATTTGATGCACTATCCGATATAAAGATGGCAAATGATGCCTGTGTTGATATGATTAAAACACTAGAATCAAAACAATTTACAAAAGATAATTTTGATACGATTGTGACAGCAGAGAGTAAAAGTGTAACAATGGCTGCATATATTGCAAATCATTATGGAAAAGACCTTGTCATACTTAGGAAAAAGAAGAGAAATTTCTTTAAAGAAATAGTTGAGGCAACAGTTGAGACATTTACAACAAGGGGGAATAGTACATTATATTTGGATGTAACACATAGCTCAAAATATTTGAGAAATAAGAGAGTTTTGATTTTTGATGATGTTTTGTCTACTGGCTCTTCATTAAAAGCTATGCTTGAAATAATGAATAAAATGGATGCAAAAGTGGTGGGGAAAGCATTTATTTTTAATGAAGGGGATGATGAGAGAGAAAGTGATGTGTATTATGTTCATAAACTACCTATAATAGAGGTATAGAGATGAGAAAAACAAAAATAATATGCACACTTGGTCCAAATGTAGATAACTATGATGTTTTTTTAGAACTTGGTAAGAGTATGGATGTGGCAAGATTTAATTTTTCACACGGAGATTATGAAGAACACAAAAAAAGGCTTGAAAATTTAAAAAAAGTGCGAAAAGAATTAAATAGAGAAATCCCAGCTCTCCTTGATACAAAGGGACCAGAAATTAGAACAGGAAATCTAAAAGATGGCAAGAAAGTTTTTTTAAAAGAGAGTAATGAAGTAATATTGACAACTGATGAAATAATAGGTGATGAAAAAAAAATATACATAAATTATAAAAGTTTAACTCGTGATGTAAAAATTGGTTCAAAAATATTGATTGATGATGGATTGATAGAATTAGAAGTTTTAGATATTAAAGAAAAAGAAATAAATTGTAAAATTTTGTCAGGTGGAGAGCTTGGAGAGAAAAAGGGAGTAAATATCCCAAGCATAAAAATAAATCTGCCTGATTTAACAGAGAAAGACATAAAAGATATAGAGTTTGGGATAAAAGAAGATTTTGACATAATAGCAGCAAGTTTTGTGAGAAATGCAAATTGTATAAATCAAATAAGAGATATATTAAAAAGAGAAAATGCTGAAAAAATAATTATTGCAAAGGTAGAAAATAGTGAGGGACTTGAAAACATTGATGAAATAATAGATGCAGCAGATGGAATAATGATAGCAAGAGGGGATTTAGGAGTTGAAGTAAACCCAACAGAACTTCCTTGGCTACAAAAAGAAATAATTAAAAAATGTAATGCAAAAGGGAAAATTGTAGTGACAGCAACTCAGATGCTTGATTCAATGATAAGAAATATAAGACCTACGAGAGCAGAAGTGACAGATGTAGCAAATGCTATATATGATGGAACAGATGTGATAATGCTGAGTGGAGAAACTGCAAATGGCAAATATCCTATAGAAGCAATAAAGATGATGGATGAGATATGTAGAGCGAGTGAGAAAAATGTTGACTACACGGATAGAAGAGAGAGATTATTTCAAAATAAAGTATTGCATACTATTACAAATACAATGTGTAGAGAAGTAAGTTATACAGCAGATATATTAAATGCAAAAGCAATCGTGGCTCCAACGAATTCTGGAAACACTGCGAGGGTTTTATCAAAGTTTAAACCAGAAGTTCCTATATTTGCTTTATCCAATGATGAAAAAGTCGTGAGGAAAATGATGATATATTTTGGTGTGATTCCCATTTACATGGAGGAAAAACCAAAAGAAACAGATGAGATGCTTGATAGGTCAATTAAACTTTTAAAAGAAAAAAATTATCTCTCTATAAATGATTTGATAGTGGTGACATTTGGAGTTAATCAGATGAATCAAAAAACTCATACCAATGCAATGAGAGTGCAAGTAGTGTTATAGCCGTATGGGGGAATTAAATAAATCGTAGTAGAGAACAAAAGTCGTAGGGGCGAAGTACCACGAGCCCGCTATAAAAAAGAAATGTCAGTTGAAAGGTGTATTATATGAAAAAATTTTATTATTTATTTTTACAAATTATATTTATAATAATATTAAAAATAAATACTTTTGCAGATATCATAATACCTGATAGAAAAATACAAGAAATAGAAAATGTTGAAGTATATAAGACAAATCAAAATTTTTTAATAATAGGTATAGTCGCTATTTTGATAATAACTGTAAGTATTGCATTTTTTTTATTTAGAAAAGGGGATACAAAAAATGAGTAAAGATAAAAAAGAATTCTATACAATGGAAAAAATAGTTTCATTATGTAAGGGTAGGGGTTTTTTATTTGCAGGATCAGAAATTTATGGTGGGCTTGCAAATACATGGGACTATGGAAATCTTGGAGTTGAGTTAAAAAACAATGTGAAAAGTGCTTGGAGAAAAAAATTCATACAAGAATCTAAGTATAATGTAGGAGTAGATTGTGCAATTCTTATGAATCCAACTACTTGGCAAGCAAGTGGGCATTTGTCAGGTTTTAGTGACCCACTAATGGATTGTAAAGAGTGTAAGGAGAGATTTAGAGCAGATAAATTAATAGAAGATTTTGCAAAAGAAAACAATATCAAATTAGCATCATCAGTTGATGGGTGGACAAAAGAAGAAATGGAAAAATTCATAAAGGATAATAATATTCCTTGTCCAAGTTGTAAAAAACATAATTTTACAGAGATAAGACAATTTAACCTTATGTTTAAAACTTTTCAAGGGGTCACAGAGGATGCAAAAAATGTAGTATATCTAAGACCAGAGACAGCACAGGGAATATTTGTAAATTTTAAAAATATACAGAGAACTTCAAGAAAAAAAATTCCTTTTGGAATAGCACAAGTAGGAAAAGCTTTTAGGAATGAGATAACACCAGGTAATTTCACTTTTAGGACAAGAGAATTTGAACAGATGGAGCTTGAGTTTTTTTGTAAGCCAGATACAGATTTAGAATGGTTTAAATATTGGAAAGATTATTGTATGAATTTTTTATATTCTCTAAATATAGATAGAGAATTACTCAAATTTAGAGATCACGAAAAGGAAGAGTTGAGTTTTTATTCAAAAGCAACTACTGATATAGAATTTTTATTTCCATTTGGTTGGGGAGAACTCTGGGGTATAGCAGATAGAACTGATTATGATTTGAAACAGCATATAGAATATTCAAAACAAGATTTGTTGTATTTTGATGATGAGACAAATGAAAAATTTGTTCCTTTCGTAATAGAGCCATCACTTGGAGCGGATAGAGTAACACTTGCAATACTATGTGCTGCATATGATGAAGAAAAACTTGAAGATGGAGACATTAGAGTAGTCCTTAGATTTCATCCTTATATAGCACCTATTAAAATAGGAGTTTTGCCACTTTCAAAAAAGCTGTCAGAAAAGGCAGAGAGTATATATGAAATGCTTTCAAAAAAATATATGTGTGATTTTGATGATAGGGGAAATATAGGAAAGAGATATAGGAGGCAAGATGAGATAGGGACACCATTTTGTATTACTTATGATTTTGACAGTGAGACAGATAACCAAGTGACAATTAGAGAGAGAGACAGTATGGAGCAGGTTAGGATACCGATAGACAAACTAATAGAGTATTTTAGTGATAAATTTGATTTATAGATAGAAAACCTTGATATAATCAAGGTTTTTTTATGCTTGACAAAGAAATATAAAACATATAAAATATAATTGAATATATGAAGACTTGTTCAACTATGAGGTGAGTATGAAAAAAAAATTAAGTGAAGAATTACAAAACATAAAAAAGAAAATACCAAAAGATGAAACTATATATGACTTAGCAGAACTTTTTAAAATTTTTGGAGATTCTACAAGAACCAAGATACTTAGTTGTCTTTCAATTACAAAACTAAATGTGAGTGAGTTGGCAGAAATTTTGGATATGAATATGTCTGCTGTGTCTCATCAGCTTAGGATTTTGAGAGCTGCGAAGTTGATAAAAGGGGAAAAGGCAGGAAAGGAAGTCATATATTCTCTTGATGATAACCATGTAATGCTCATAATGGAATGTGGACTATCACATATTGATGAAAGGTAAGGTATGAATTATGGAAAAAAAATATGATGTAGTAGTTGATTGTGCTAATTGTGCGAGACTTGTAAATGATGAGATAAAAAAAATCAGTGGCATAAAAGATAGCGAAATAAATTTTATAATGGGGAAAATTAATGTTAAATTTGAAGATGGTGTTGATGAAAAAAAAGTCATGAGTGAAGCAAGAAAAAAAGTAAAAGAAATGGATGATGAGTTTGACATATTGATTTAAAAAAATGAAAAAAACAATAATAAAAATTTGTATATCTATTTTATTATTAATAATTATTGAGTTATTTAAAATAGATGAAAATGTAAAAACATTAATATATTTAATTCCGTATTTAACAGTGGGATTTGGAGTTTTAAAAAAATCTATCAAAAAAATTAAAAGAAAAGATTTTTTTGATGAAAACTTTTTGATGAGTATTGCAACTATAGGGGCATTTATCATAAAAGAGAGAAGAGAAGCAGTTTTTGTCATGATATTTTATCAAATAGGAGAATTGTTTCAAAAAATTGCTGTAGAAAATAGTAAAAAAGATATAAAAACATTGGCTAAAATAATACCAAATAGTGCAAATTTGTTAAAAGATAATAAGCCAATAATTGTTAATGCAGATAAATTAAAAATAGGTGATGAAGTCTTGGTAAAGCCATTTGAAAGGATACCGATAGATGGCATAGTAATAGATGGAGAAAGTGAGATAAATTTATCAATCCTTACAGGCGAGAGTATGCCAGTTGGTGTAAAAGTAAATGATAGTGTGGCGAGTGGCACTATAAATCAAACTGGTATACTAAAAATAAGGGCAACTAAAAGTTTTGATGAATCATCAGCAAACAAGATACTTGAATTGGTAGAGACAGCAGGATATAAAAAAGCAAAAGTAGAAAATATTGTTACAAGTTTTTCAAGAGTTTGGACGCCTATAGTGTGTATGGCAGCAAGTTTGGTGTTTATAATCCCAAATATAATAATACTTTTTTTAACAAAAAATTTTGAGATAAATAATATATATGTGTGGGGATATAGAGCATTATGTATTTTGGTTATAAGTTGTCCCTGTGCTCTACTTGTAAGTGTTCCGCTTGCAATGTTTCTTGGTATAGCGAAGAGTAGTAAAGATAGCATTTTGATAAAAGGGACAAACATAATAGAGACACTAGCAAAAGTAAATAAAATTTTTTTGGATAAAACTGGAACACTCACAAAGGGAGTATTTGATGTAGTTGATATCAAAAGTTTTAATTTTGATAGAGATGAGCTACTAAAATTTGCTGCATATGCAGAATATTATTCAAGTCATCCAATAGCAAAAAGTATAATTAAAAAATATGGTAAAGAGATAGATGTATCAAAAATTGAAAACTATAAGGAGTTAGAAAATAGTGGAATAATTGCAAAAATTTTAGACAGGGAAGTTTTAGTTGGAAATAGGACAATAATGATTAAAAATGGAATCAATATAGAAAATGAAACAAAAGTAGGTATTATTATTTATGTAGTGATTGATAAAATTTTATGTGGCATAATCACAATTTCTGATGAGATAAAAGAAAAAAGCAAGGAAACCATTAAGTCACTAAAAAAAATAGGTGTAGCACAAATAAAGATGTTAACAGGGGATAGAAGAGAAGAGGCAGAGAGAGTAGCAAAAGAATTACAGATAGAGAGTTTTGAATATTCATTGAGCCCAAAAGAAAAAATTGAAATACTTGATAGAGAATTTGAAAAAAATGATGTTAGTGGTAAGATTTGTTTTGTAGGAGATGGGATAAATGATGCTGCCTGTATCAAGAGAGCAGATGTAGGTATAGCAATGGGTATAAAAGCAAGTGATATGATAAGTGATATAGCAGATGTAATAATACTTGATGATAACCCTATAAAAATTAGAGATGCTATAAAGATATCAAAAAGAACAATCAATATAGTGAAGCAAAATATAGTTTTTTCAATAACAATAAAATTGATGGTGTTTTTATCAACTATTATTTTTTCTACAAATATGTGGCTTGCAATTTTTTCGGATGTAGGAGTTTTGATAATAGTAATTTTAAATAGCCTTAGAGTAATGATAATGAATTATTAAAAAGGTTATGATAACTATGTATCTATGCAAAAAAACTTGAAAACCTTAATTTTTGATAATTATAAAAGATAGTATATTTGAAAATTTTATGAAAAATAATATTTGTTCTTGTATTTTAAAACAAATTATTTTATACTAAATAAAATGCAAAATCAAAATTTTAACAATACTATATATAATATTTTTGGGTTCTTGCCAAGACTAACTTTTTCTGGGCTTATAGAGATACTTATATTATCCTTTTTGATATATAAATTTTTGATGTGGATAAAGAATACAAAATCTTGGAATTTGTTAAAAGGCATTTTTATAATTATGGGTTTTATAGTAATTGCAGTTGTTTGCAACTTTACAGTAATATTGTGGCTTTTGGAACAAGTGGCAGGAATTGCTGTTATAACGATAGTTATAATTTTTCAAAATGATTTGAGACAGGCACTGGAGAGAATTGGTAGGCATAGATATTTTAGGATGCTACTACCAGAAAAAATATACAAAAATAGAATATATGAAAAAACAATTTTGGAAATTACAAAAGCAGTATTTGATATGGCAAAAGTAAAAACTGGAGCACTGATAGTTATAGAACAAAATGATGATTTGTCAGACATAGAAAAGACTGGTATAAAAATAGATGGGGAAGTTTCATCTGCATTACTCATAAATATTTTTGAAAAAAATACACCACTTCACGATGGAGCAGTTGTGATATCAGGCAATATTATAAAATCAGCCACTTGTTATCTACCACTTAGTGAAAGGCAAAACATATCAAAAGATTTGGGGACAAGACATAGGGCGGCTATTGGTATATCAGAAAAAACGGATTCATATACCATAGTGGTGTCAGAAGAAACAGGGCAAGTGTCGTTTGTAGTAAATGGGCAAATTCAACGTATGGATACAGAGAAAATGTTGAAAGAGGAATTAATAAAAGTGATGACAAATGATGATGTAGAAAAAAAAGACATAAATATAGATATGATAAATAAGATAAGAGAGTATTTAAATGAAAAAACAAAAGCGAGATAAATAGTGCAACAAATTTTTTTAATGAGAAAAAATTGCAAGGTTTATTTTTATAAATAATGTGAGTTGGGATTTCACAATTCGCAGCTACATTAAATGAATATGGTAATGAAAAATGAAAAAGCAAATATCTGAAAATTTAATATGGAAGATAGGAAGTTTGTTGATAGCAGTTATTGTGTGGATAACTGTTATGAATATTATTAGACCATTGGTAGAAGAGAGGGTAAATGTTCCAATAGAAATATTATCTAAAACTAACGAACAAAACATTAGCAATATATATAATATAAGAGATAATATAAACAATGTAAATGTTAGTTTTAGAGTGAGAAGTGATTATGCAGGTAAAATTAATAGTAGTGATATGAAGGCAATAATAGAAGTGCCAGATGATTATACCGATGGTTTCTTGCCTATAAAAATAAATTATTTAAATAATGTAAAAAATTATATAGCGAGTAGTAGATATTTTCCAACGACACTATATATAGAAAAAGATGAAATGGTAAAAGAAATTTTTGAAATAGCTACACATACTGGAGGTCAACTTGCACCTGGGCTTAGAGTGGGGAATATAACTCTTTCGCAAAATATTGTAGAGATAACAGGAAATAGAACAGATGTAGAAAATGTAAAAGAAGTAAGAGTTGATATACCACTTGGGGAACAATCAAAAAATTTTTCGGGTCAGGCCGCAATAAAAATATGTGATGCCTATGGAAATGAAATCACAAATAGCACAGTTAGAGCAAACATAGAAAATGTGGACTATACTGTAATATTATATAGTGTAAAAACAGTAAATATTGAAGCAAAAACCATAGGGAGCCCTTTGAGAGGTTATATACTTGATAGTATAAATATTGAACCTGCAAGACTTAGTTTGGGGGGCACAAAAGAATTGGTAGCAGGGATTTATTCGATAGTGCTACCAGAGATTGATATAACAAATATATCTACATCTATGGATTATGAATTTGAGATAAAAGAAATACTACCTAATGGAATAATTGATGTAAGCAATACTGAAAGAATAAAAGTCATTATAAATATAAAACAAGATGGTACACACATTGAACCAGAAGCAGAGAGAGTAGGAGTTGCGACTACATCCTCTTCAAAAATAATATCACCATCAATCAATAGAGAAACTGAATAAGGGAGAAAAATAAATGTTTAAAGTAGGGAAAATTCATAAAATAATTTTGATAGTAATGATAGTTTTTAATGTGATAGCACCAATAGTTTATATAATATTATATTCATTGGGAAAAAGTTATTATGATTATTATATAACTGCTGTGTGCATTGGAGTAATACTTACTTGTGGATATGTTTTGGTGTTATGGATAATTTCATTATTTGATAAAAGTTATTGGATTAAAAAATTATCTTTTTTAAAGAAAAAAGATACAAATAGTGAAATGATAGACACAACTTACGACAATATAAAAACAAATAGTTAGGAGATATCGTGAACATAATTATAGCAATGCTAATACTTGGGATAATAGTTTTTATCCACGAGTTAGGGCATTTTACATTTGCAAAAATATTTAAAGTTCCAGTTAGGGAGTTTTCTATTGGGATGGGGAAAAGAATTTTTTCTTTTGTGAAAGGAAAAACAAGATATTCTTTAAAACTACTCCCCTTTGGTGGCTCTTGTGCTATGGTGGGAGAGGACATTGCAGGGACTGGAGATTTTACTGCAGAGGGTGGAGTTCTTGACAAAGAAAAGAATGAAGTGGATTTTGATGGAGTGAGATATAGTGTAGATGAAATAGAACAAAATAATTTTTCTGTCATAAGTCCTATAAAAAAAGCAGTGATATGCTTATCAGGTCCACTTTTTAACATAGTGCTTGGTAGTATTTGCTCTATTATAATAGTTGTGATGATTGGCATAACAAAGCCTATAATTAATAATGTCGTAGTTAACTCACCAGCAGAGAAAGCAGAGCCTTATAGTTTGCAAGTAGGGGATGAAATAATGGAGCTTTCAACCTATGGGAGTAAACAAAAAATAAGATTGAGTGATGAGATAAGTTTATTTATGTATCTAAATAATGATTTGTTTGAAAAGGAAGATATACCACTTTCAGTAAAAATCAAAAGAGATAATCAGATATTAGATACATTAGTGTATCCCAAGATAAACGAAACAGAAAAAAGAGTTATGATAGGTATAGGGCTTGGGGAATTATATAGACCTAAAAATTTATTTGAAATTATAAAATATGGCATATATGAAGTTTTGTTTTATATAGATAGCACAATAAAGAGTTTGAGACTTTTGATAGCAGGGAAATTTTCAGCAAATGAAATATCAGGCCCCATAGGGACAGTTGCTGTTATGGGTGGTGCAATAAAAGAAGCGACAAGTGTTAAAGCTATTATTTTGATGATACTTTCTTTTATGAGTTTGATTTCTGTAAATCTTGCCGTTATGAATTTGATACCAATACCAGCACTTGATGGAGGGAGAATACTTGAAGCAGGAATCGAGATGATTATAGGACATAGATTAAATGAAAAAGTAATTACTTTTGTAAATGCAATATCAATGGGGCTACTATTGATTTTGATGATGTGGATATTTGGGATGGACATATATAAAGTGTTGATTGGGGCATATAGATAGGGCTCGCAAGCTTCGCCCCTACATTGCCATTGCCCCTACAAAATAAATTATATAAATTTTTAATTGGAGTATATAATGTTTACAAGAAATGATACAAGGAAAATTAAAATAGGAAATATCTATATAGGTAATGGAGAGAGAATAAAAATACAGTCAATGTGTAATAAAAAAACCACTGATACAAAATCAGTGGTTTCTCAAATTTTAGAGTTAGAAAAAGCTGGGGTTGATTTGATAAGAGTGAGTGTTCCAGATGAAATGTCTGCAAAAAACATAGAGAATATAAAAAAAGTAATCAATATACCACTTGTTGCAGATATTCATTTTGATTATAAACTTGCAATTATGTGCTGTGATAGGGGAATAGACAAGATAAGAATAAATCCAGGGAACATAGGAGATAGTGACAAAATAAAGCAAGTGGCAGAGGCTTGCAAGAAAAAAAATATACCAATAAGGATAGGGATAAATGGTGGTTCGCTAAGCAAAAAAATATTGGAAAAGTATGATGGAAAGGTTACGGCTGATGGGCTTTTTTTATCAGCAGTAGAAAATGTAGAAGCACTTGAAAAAAACAATTTTTTTGACATACTCGTATCTATAAAATCATCAAATGTAAATATGGCAGTTTCTGCATATGAAATGTTTGCAGAAAAATATGACTACCCACTACATATAGGGATAACGGAGGCAGGAACAGAGAGAAGTGGCATAATAAAATCGGCGGTAGGATTGGGCATATTACTTGATAAAGGGATTGGTGATACAATGAGGGTAAGTCTCACTGCAAATCCAGTAGAGGAAGTTAGAGTTGCAAAAAAGATACTTGAGAGTGTAGGCTTGTATGATAATGGAATAGAGGTTATATCTTGTCCTACTTGTGCGAGAACAGATATAGATGTAATAAAAATTGCAAATGAAGTAGAAGATATGGTGAGTCAAATAAAAACAACCAAAAAGATAAAAATAGCAGTAATGGGATGTGCCGTAAATGGACCAGGGGAAGCCAAAGATAGCGACATCGGTGTAGCAGGTGGAAGAGGAGAGGGACTTATTTTTAGTAAGGGTAAAACACTAAAAAAGGTTAGAGAAAATGAAATAGTAAAAGAATTAATGCTGGAACTTGAAAAACTGATTTAAAGTGTTCAATATTAGAAAAAAAATAAAAATTTTGAACATAACAATAAAGTTATAAACAAATAAAAAACAAAAATTATCAAAGTAAAACTTATCATAGAAAAAAAGCCTAAAAATAAGGCTTTTTTTTGATAAAGCATTTTTAAAAAATTCATAAATTATTAACAATTATAGGAACTTCACAAAATTGATTTTTAAAATCGCAAGTGTTATAATTAACTAACATTAAAAATGGGCATTTTATTGCCGATTTGTTTTGTTGTATTGTTTAAAAACATTGTTTTAAGGAGAAAAAGGTAATGTTTATTGAAAAAATGAAAAGGATGGTGGCAAGTATCTTGCTGGTTTCGATGTTGGTAAATTCAAACGGCATCCAAACTTTTGCTACAAATTTGCCAAATATCGCTGGAAGTGAGGCAGAATCTAAAAAAGATGTCACAACCAAGTATTATGAAGAGTGGAAATACGAGAACGAAGGTACTTCCAATGAAGTTGAATTGGCAGATGAAGATGCTGACATCACTTATGATGACAATGATTTTTCTCCTGAAAATGAACAAGAAGATGAAATGGAAAGTGAGATAGAAATAGTAGAAGAAGAGAACGATACAACAGAAAAAGAAATAGATATAGATAACAAAGATAATAAAGATAATGAAAATAATAAAAAAACAAGTGAAGAGATGAATGAAAGAGGGATAGATGCAGAAATAGATGAAGCGGAGATAGTGTCAGGAATAGATGAAGAAGTAAGTACATCTGATGAAAATGATGAGATAGAAGATAAAGAAATAATTAAAAATGACGATGAAATTGAGATATCAGAAAAACAAAAAAATGATGAGAGCGAAACAAATGACGAAAATATAGACATAGGAACGGATAGTGATATAAAAGAAATTATAGAAGATAATAAAGAAGATATGCAAAATGAATTTGTTGATGAGCCAATAGAGAGAGAAAAAAAACTTGGTGCAAATAGTCATACAAATCATAAAGTTTGCAATTTAAATGTAAATGAAACATGTACTCATGCGAGTAAAGATGCATACGGGAATTTGGTTCAACACCCATCACCAAAAGAATCTGATTGGAGTGAAATGCCTTTTGCAGGCTATGCTGCATATGTAAATTTAGAGATAACTACTACAGAAGATGGGCAATATTGTAGTATGGTACGACAAGAAAGTAATGGAAAATTATTGGATACCAAAATAGCTACCGAAGGATGGATATATTATTATTTAACTCAAAATGCTAATATGACATTAACGATTGATTCGGATGAAAAAGTCGAAGAATCTGAACTCAGTAAATATATAGGAAAAATAGGAGTTGTTATCTGTTTAAATGGGAAAACACTTAAATATAATCCTAAACATGATAAAATGGATAAGTTTTATACAACAAGTTTTGAAATTTGTGATTGCCAATCTGGTGGAAGCATTTCGGTAAATACTCCTTTTTATGATAGCGAGAACCCTGATAGGGATGAAGACTATAGGGATGAGAAAATACCAGTAGATACAACAGAGCCACCCAATAGAGTTTATAGACATGATGGTTTGGCTGTGGGGAAATTTGGTATATATGGTTTAAAAGACAACAGCCCGGTAACTGTTCAATGGTTTGGCAATGCACCAACTTGTCTGTCGGTAAATACATATACATGTAATATTTATAATGCTACTGTCTATGCAGGTAAGAGAGTTGATAAATCGGATATTAACAAATATGGCATGTTTTTATTAACTACTATGAACTTATTTTTGGAAAAAGTAAAGTTTTATGGTTTGGCAAAACCAATAAAGATAGGTATGGATTATAGATTTAATTATCAGGAACTTGTGAATGATTATGGAGATACAATAGATGCATGGGCATCACATTTGGTTTCGGCAGAAATAATAGATACAGAGTTCGGAATATCTGGAGGAGATCAAGAAATAGGAGTTTTGCATTATGTTCCATGGGTAGAAGGATCAACTCCAAATGAAAATTTGCGAGGCGATGTGGGAATAACTTTTGTAGGAAATGTCAAATTTACTTGTGATACTACTAGAAGGCGGGCTAGTGTTATTTCATTTTCAGATAGTTATTATGAAGAGAGTATAAAAAATTATGAAGCAAGTATAATTTTAGAAAATACAACTTTGGTGGGAAAAGTAAGAGATACAAATCAAACAAGAGTTGAATTTACAGAGATTACTGCATCCTGTTTAGTATCAGCATATAACGATAGTTTACTATCAGAATATGAGGCTAGTAATGATGCAGAAAATAATATTTATACTCCATTTAAAAGATTTGCTCGCTGGAAATTGGTAACAAGAGCTCTCACAACACTCTCTATTCACGATAATGATTTTTTGAGTTCAATAGGAAGTTTTCTTGCCGATGCAAATGGATTTGTAGAAATTAAAAATAATATATATGGTCCAGATATAGTATATTATGGGAATGACTTTGCTTCTTACATGGGGCCATTTCAAATAAATAATATTAAAGGTTTTGTTAATGTTCCATTAAGAACTGATACCAATAGACCAGGTGTTTTGTGGGATTTTGAGGGGGGATTGGCTATAACAGGCAATGAAAGGAGACATCTTGCAACAGAGAGTATAACTGATGAAGAAAAATATATGGATTTGTATTATCCTGCAGAGATAGCAATTCAGCCAGTTATTAGATTTACTGAAAATACTCAAATAGGGGTGCTAACTGATGATAGACCACAGACAGGGGGTAATCCTCCATATATTAGTATAGAAAGGAATCCAAGCTCGCAAGATAAAAATTATTATGGGACAAAAGTACAAAACCCATATAGACATGAAGTTGCGACAGCAACTTTTCAAACGGAATCTGGGGTGACTATTGCATGTGTATACATGATGGAGAGTCATAAACATAGGATATGTGGAATCGACAATGGAGAGGGGGTAGAATGTAGCCATAATCTTTTAGAGACTTGTGCAGTGGTTAGCACTCCTTGGGGACCAATAGAAGCGGCTGCTACTTTAATAAATACGGATAATAATTATGTTTATTTAAAAACAGATGTAAGTATAAATGTAGAAAGATTTGAAAACCTTGTAGGCTCTATAAACATTTGTTTAAATGGTCATAGCCTAGCGATTGAAAATCCAAATATAATCTCAAACCACAAAATAGTCATATCAAGTTGCTTGAAAGGTGGGACTTTGGTAATTGCAAAAAACAATAATTATAATTTTAATTCACAGGCAAACGGAGGACTTACAATTAAAACAGAAAAAACTATTAATGTAAGATGCAGTGTGGGAATAATTGTAGATAATTTGTATAATGTGTCATTTACTCCAAATGAGAATGCCTATGCTGGGACTTCCTTATTAAACAATACTAAGGTTATAGAATGTGCTACTATTTCAAATTATAAAGCAAACAATAGCACAAATGATTTTACAAATATAGTAAATACATACAATCAAAATGCTGTTATTAACGATTTTTATTTAGATAACATTAAACTTAAAGGAGCTGCTATAATATCTAATGATTTGACATTGCAAAATATGGAAAAAAACAGTATGTTTAGCATAAAAAACAGTGAGATGCAAGCCGCTATGGAATTGTCTAATGATTTAATAATTCAATCCACAATGTTGAGTATAAAAGATAATATCTTTAATATAGGAGAAAAACCTGCGGTATATATAAAAGGATTACTGAAAGATGATGCAAATAGTGGTATAGAGATACAAAACAATATAGCGAATTGTAGCAATAACACGGGTGAGAAAATTTTATTGTCAATAGGCGATGGGTATACTGACTATGCGACTTCAACAGTGTATTCACATCTTTATGTTACACACAACAAGGTGTTTGGCACTTCAGATAAAACAATAGGAATAGCATGGCTATATACAACTTGTCTTGTAACACAAGACACTATAGTTAGAATTTATGAAAACAGAGCATATACGGGCAATGTAGAAACCATATCGGATGAGAGAGTAGATACTAATTTTATAGGGCTACAGACTTATGTTATGCCTACATATACAAAAGATGAAGCATTTACATATGGATATAGCTATGTAGTATTTTTATTCAATAATTTTATATCTGGTGGAGTAAAAATAATAGATAAATATTATATCGAGAGAATAAATTGTGAGATTGGTAGAACTCGTCCAGGTGGAGCTTTTAGTAATGTTAATACAAATGAAGGTGCTGCTATTTTATTATGTGTATCTAATGGTAATATTGTTTCAAATCCAGAAAATATGATAAATTCTATGGTTAAGTATTTAAATATATCAGGAATTGATGCTGCATCATCAGTACAATATGATTCTAATTCTTCAAATACTTATAGAAATACTGGAATTATAAAAGATACTGCTTATCTAGGAGTTGGATACAAAAGTGGAACAAAAACAAGTAGTGTACATAATTTTTCACACAAGGCTTGTGGCATAAAAAATTCTGTAAATAGCTGTCAGCATACAGAAGGGACACAACATAAAGCTATTCATTCCACTTGGAGAGATATAGTTATAATTGGGCAAGAAGATGGTGCTTATAGTGATTATGATAAAACTAATAATAATTATATATTGACATCAAATACAACCATAAATGTAGAGTTGAAAAATATTAATATTTGCTTAAATGGTTTTTCTCTTACTTTAAAGTCGCGAAATATTGAAGGGGTGACTATTACAGATTGTGGACAAAATTCAAATCGAAGTGGAACGGTGTTGATAGGAGACTCTATTGCATCAAGCAGAGATAATGAATTTTCTACTAATGTTCAAGATTTGGAAATATATGGGGTTATAGGACCACAAATTAATGCAACAAACAATGTAGAGAATATAAATACAATGTTAGCTTTTACCTTTCATAGAAGTAATTATAGTAAAATAAATGAAAATGGAATATATTTATATAAAACAAGGTTTAATGGAAGTTCAAGATTTGCAACAATTGTGGTAGACAATCAAATGATTTTTGAAAAATCTAGAATAGATGCATCGGGATTTTATACTGCCCAAGGGGAAAAGTATGTAATAACTATTAATGAAAATGGAAAAGCCAAATTTATAGGAACTAAAGTAAAAAGTAAATATTTCGATCAATTGATAGATAACCAAGGAACAATAGAAATTGCTGAAGAGTTTACAATAAATGAAGGAGAGAATCCGTCTGAAAGTTCATCGAGAAAGCTAACAACACCAATTATTAACAATGTGGGAACATGGAGTATGACATCAGGTTCAACATTTTCTTTAAGCAATCTAACGATTTTAGATTCGGTGTCAACAATCCAAATGTTCTGTAATAAAGGAAAATTGAATATAGCTGATGATGCAATATTTAGAGTTCAAGGAAATACACTGAATGTGCATCTAAACAATATATATGAAAATTATCATGAAAACCCAGCATTGCTTTATAATGAAGGGCAAATAAATTGTCGAGGAAGTTTTGTATTAGAAAACAACAAGATAATAGTTAGGAGCAGATATACGATAAATGAAGAGAATGATAAATTTGCCCAGTTCTCTGCTATGGGAAATGGCAGCAATGGTGTTTTTTATATAGGTGACAAACAGTTTCGTATAAGAGGAAATACTTCAGTTAGAAAAAATGAAGCCACTAACCAAGAAGTAGAAATAAACACAGGTAAAACATTTCTATATGATATGTATTTTTATACAAGCTCAAACGAGGGAATTTTCAAACAGATTGAAGGAACCAAACTTGATACATTTAGCAAGATAAACAGACTTGGATTTAAAGATTATTCTGGAACGATTGTTTTGTATTCTACATGGGATAATAACCATGTTTTGAATATGCATGTTAATCCTCTTGTAGAAACATTTGGGCAAGACCCATTGTTAGGGTATTCACCAACGGCAAAAAACAACAGAATAATTTTCCCTCTCCCACACAAACACAAAGCTTGTTGTTTAGCAAATAGTGAGGCATGTAACCATTTGATTTTGGCAACTCATAGTGCTATACAAGATGAGTGGTATGACTTAACAGAGTCAAATGTAAACCTAAATAGTATGAGAGGATATTATTACTTGTCAGATAATTATCGAGCAACGACATCAACGATTAACTTGACAGGTGATTTGTACATTTGTCTTTCAGGAAATGTTCTTGTCATAAATAATATCACAACATCAAACGATGGATATGCTCTCTATTTGGTAAATTGTGTAGGGAGCGATGCAGAACTTATAATTCAAAACACAGCAAATAAAAATATAAATAGTTTGATAGATGTAAAAAATATAAATATAATTTCAAAGAGTAAAAATATAGTTTTAAATGGGATAGGAAATGAAGCAAGAATTCCATACATCAAAAATAGTGGAGAATTAAATTTATCAAATGTGAGTATTAGTAATTATCAATTTGGGAAAAATATAAATGGCTATACCTTTATAGAAAACACAGGTAATCAAACAACTAACATAGAAGGAATCAAGATAGAAAAAAATCTCTTGGAGAAAGATGCAAATGTAATTAAGGCAAAAGATGTAAATTTTGCTGGAAATATCATATCTACAAACAACACTGAGGGGATACAAGTAAAATCTAATGCAGAAACTGGAAATATGGGAATCTATAAAATTACCAATACTGTAAAATTGGTCAGTGCAAAAGTTGAGCATAGTAATAACACAATAGATAATGGAAGTGAAGCAAGACTTGCAAGTGCCTCGACTGCTTTTGTGAGACTCTTTGTCGTTGGGATAAAGTCACTAAATATGGATGATAATTCAGAAATAACAATGAATAACAATGTAATGCTTGCAAATAATGGCACCAAGATGACATTTATGGATTTTTCTGAAACAAATAATTTGCTTCTTAGTGGAAAAATAAACATATCAGCAAACAATATAATTAATTGTGCAGATAGCAAAGCAACAGAAACAGGAGATATGTCAATTATGCTACTTGGTGGAAACACAATGATTTCTGCAGGGAATATAATGATAAGTATAAAAGAAAACTTGGCTTATGAAGATATGAACAAAGAGCAAATTGCTATAAATAATAGTGATTATATTTATTCAATAGTTTCAGGAAGCCCAACGGGATTTTGGACACAGAGAGATGGAACTTATATAAAACAAGAGAGTAAAATAGAGTCAATAGCATTTAAAACTTCAGATAATCTGGGAGTTATTACTCCTCTATGGGATGACAATATGATAGAGGGTGGTGAGGAAAATGGATTTAAAAAGGTATTTGGTGGAGATGCGGTAAATGGATTGGATGCAAAATTAAAGAGAAATGATAATGGGACATGGTCTTTGTCTCTTGAAGAAGGTCATTATCACAAAATATGTGGAGTAGCAAATAAAGAGTTGTGCCTGCATAAAGTGAAGGAAGCACATATTGACAATACAGAAAGCTATAACGAGTGGAATGATATATCAAAAATATATACCGAAGGATATTATTACCTTGCAATAGATTTGGAAATGTCACAAGTAGCATATTTAACTGGTGATTTGTATTTGTGTTTAAATGGACACAAAATTGATACAAATTATTTTTATAGAAATGGAAATCAAAATAATTATTGTATATATATAACAAATTGTAGCAAGACAAGTAACCTGTTTGACATCAGGGATAATTTTTTACAACAGAATACACCACAATATGAAATATATGGAATAAACAAAAATATAGAATATAAAACAAATGGAAGATTGATGGAACAAAGTAATTCAGTTGAACTCGCACTATATAACATAAAAGTAACAAATGGTGGAAGTATAAGCACAACTAAAGATATGATAATAGAAACTACTTCGTTTGACCCATATGAGTGTCCTTTTTCAAGTTTTATAGAAAGTGAAAATAGCAAGACTATTTTCAGTGATATTGAATTAAGTAGCATTAAACTTGAAGACCCTGATGGGAAGTTAATTTCCAATAGAAATGGCTCGTTGATATTTGAGGGAAACAACACAATTACTAATGTTGAAAGTAATAATTTAATAAAACTAGAAAATAGTGATATGATTGTGAGAGATGGAGTGTTTAAAGTAAAGCAGTCAAAAATGCAGGCCATAGAGGCATTGTTTACTATTAGAGATACAGAAGCTTTGATTGTAGAAGAGGATGGGAAATTAGAAATTACAGAAAATGAAATAATTAGAAACACTGAGGGAATACAGACAATTTTGTCTGTGAAAAGCACCAAGTCAGAGATTTATGGTTCTCTTGAAATAACAAATAATAAATTTATAGCTGCAGAGAGAGTTGATGGCACGAAAGTATCTGCTGTATATATAGATAACGGACAAGCTCTAAATATTGGTTCTAACAAAATTGTGATAAAAAATAATTATTCTACAGATAACGACTATGCAAGTAACCATGTAGTGCAAGTTTTAAGTGGAAATATTAATTTGATGTTTAAGCAGATAGATGACACTATCATTAATATTGAAAATGAGATAG
Organism: uncultured Lachnospiraceae bacterium; assembly: GCA_946403075.1. GTDB lineage: Bacteria > Bacillota > Clostridia > Lachnospirales > Lachnospiraceae > UBA3633. Next base: position 22,080 of record CAMIYN010000003.1, read on the forward strand.
AAGGTGTGGCTTTTAATTCACCAGCAGGAACTGGTGTAATATATACTGATTGGCCTATAGATAATTGGGAAGAAGAGCAACTTGGTAGATATAATTCAATATTTGTAGCAGATTCAATTTATCAAACAGAAGATTTGATGGTTGTTGTTGATGCAAATAGACTTCTTGTAGAAGTGGGACATAAGCATAAGCTTTGTGGAGGAATGAATGGAACACAGTGTGTGCATTATGACAATACAGAACATCCAGCCATTGAAGAATCGTTTTCTCCATATGATGTATCAGTTGGTGGGGCTTTTCCTACAAGTGGAATGTATTATTTAAAAAGGAATATAGTATCTGGGGACATGCTAGTTACATTGACTGGAGATTTATACTTGTGTTTAAATGGTAAGTCAATAACAGGGCTTAGATTTCAATCAGTGCAATATAAATTGTTTATATCAAATTGTAAAAAAGATAAGTCTGTTATCAAAAAAGTTGGCAATGCATATGTGTTTACAAGAAGTAATGTGTATATTTATTCTTCAAATGGTAAAATAGAAGTTTGTGGAGATTTGATAAATAATGCGACTGCTGGTGAAGATGAAGAATTTAGGATAGCAAAAGTATTCTATGCAGAAAATATTGACTTCACTGCTGATAGCAATACAAAGAGATCTACTGCAATATTTAAAACTAAATATACAGAAACTGTGGATGTGACCTCCATTTTATCTAATTGCACATTTTCAAAATATAATACTGTGAATTATATGTTTGATACATTGAATAGTAATATTATTTTGGACAATGTAGTCGCTTCAAGGTCTACTATTGGTTTGTATCTTATAAATGTAGATAGTGGTGTATTAACTCTTTCCAATTTTAAAGGGCTAAATAATAATCTTGGAAACGGATTTATGCATATAAAGGGTGATATATATATGCAAAATTCTGTTTTAATTGAAAACAATACTTATTCAAATGAAGCAAGTTTTATTGAGCAGATAGGAACAAAGAGTTTCATAATAGATGGAACAGCTCAGATATTAAATAATAAACATACAAATAATGAAGGGACAAATAATCCGTTTATATATCTTGAGACAGAGACAATGACTATAATAAATGAAGGAACACTTGAAATATCTGGCAATGTATTGAAAAGTGCGACTAATCAAGATGATGGTATGAATAAGTTTATAGAGATGCAAGAAACAATTGGTAGCATAGATTTGGAATCTGCATCAAACCTGATAATAGAAAATAATGTAATCGAAAGAGTCGTAGAGAATCAAAATGATATAAATAATCTAAAAGAAGTATGTATTTTAAATTTATACTCATCACAAAAAATTAAAGTTGGTGGTGGTGCTATCCGCATAAGAAATAATACTACAGATAAAGGAATAGTAAATCAAGTCTTTGCCAAGAACCCAGGACAAAATGGATTTTTGATTCAGAACACAAGAACTATGCTAAATCCAGATTTGGTGAGAATAGAAGGTATAACTGTAATAACTGAAGTAAATGAAACAACAACAAGAACTGGCACTATATATACAACTTGGAACAATAATAATGTCCTGAATTTTAATACTGCAAATAGAAATGATGTATTTAAACCAACTACAGAATGGGGCTTGGATATATCACTATCTGGTTCAACTCTCGCGATAGGATTGCATAGGCATACTATCTGTGGGCAGACATCGCGATGCGCTGGTGCAAGCTATCATATCAGAAATAATACACATGAACCAATAAATTTTGTAGGAGTTGATATGACAAGCAAGGAAACTATTATTGATAGTTTTAGAAACAACACCAATGTAGTTTTGACAGCTGACATAATTTTTGAAGAACCTGTAGTGATAGGCCGAAAGGCAGACGGAAGTACTGTAGATACGATGCTAATTTGTCTAAGAGGTTATAAACTAAAAAATGTAAGATTTGTATCTACAAATGATGTAGCTATTACTAATTGTACAGATATTGTGTCGGAAGTAGAAGCTCCAAAAGGCGAAACTTTTATATCCACAAATACTGCAAGGGTCTGCATTTATGCCAAAGATTCTAAAAATATTCATATAAAAGCATCAAGGTTTTTTGAAACAATGGGAGGGACTTTAGAGGGTGTATTGCAAGGTGCTATACTTGAAGGATATGATGATAAAGTTTCAAATTATATTCAAACTGGTCCATCAATATTGAATATTATTAATACTACAATAAAAAATGTAAAAGTGGATAGATTAATTAATATAACACAAAATGCAACGAATCAAAACAATATTTTAAATATTAAAAATGTTGAATTTGATAATATTGAATGTGATAGTTATTGTTTTCAAAAGAATTTTGTAGTCTATGGTGGGGAAAATAAATTTAGCAATATAAAGCTTACTGGCACAAATAGTTTGTTTCTATGGAAAATGACAGTAAACCAAAATGCAGAACTTACTGTCACAAATTGTGAATCTGGGGGAGACTTGTTCTCGCTCAGTCAAAATCTTCAAATTAATAATAATGGAAAACTAATTATTGAAAATAATCAACTGATTAGAAAAAATGCTGACCAAGCAATTTTGAGATTTACGGCTAATGATAGAACCATAACAAATAATGGAGTTTTTGTTGTGAGAAACAATAAAACCATAAATACCAACGAAACAAACGGTGGAGGAGTCCTATCTGCTGTATTGTTAAATAGAACTGGCAATACAATTTCAAATGGTGCTGGATATATAAAAATATATGGGAACACTTCGGATGCGACAGTAGGACTCCTTGGTATAGTTCCATCACAACATATGTATAATTTGTATGGGCTTGATACAGATGGAACAGGGTTTTATAGACAGACAAGTAATAATTTTGATGTCGATGAGACTTTAGTAGATGTTGCACTTGGTACTACTACTGCTACTGGTAGTGTGACTAATGAGTGGAACATAGGTGGAGATTCATACTTAAAAGTATTTAGTGCAGATAATTTTAGAAATAAACAGCTTAGTATATACTTTGCTGATGGTAAAGTCACTATTGATATGAAGGAACATAATTCACATAAGGCATGTGGAGTTTCATTTGCTTACCCTTGTACTCATCTTGGAGAAAAACATGAAGAAAATATAGTTTATAAAAAATTATCAGATACTGCAAAAGACTTAATGGTAAATGCATTGCAAGAAGGTGGAAACTATTACCTTGATGAAGATTTTTCTATAGAAGATGATTTGACAATAGATGAAAATATAGTTTTAAATCTTTGTCTATATGGTAATGACTTGACCGTAGGACAGATAAGAGGTGGTGGTATAATTAATATCACAAACTGTGTGGGTGGCGATACATCACTCAATCAACATCCTTCATCTGGAAATGTAGGAAAAGTTTTATTTGAAGATGTGTCAGGAGGAATTTTTGGAGGAAACAATAAACTTGAAATATATACAGCAGGGATAGCTAGACTTACAAAAGACCATCAAGTAATCTTTTATAATGCCACTCTACTTAGAACAAACAATAGCGAAACTGCAGTGGTTGAGATGCTTGGAAATGATGTTATGACTTTTGTACTTGATGAATCTACTATTCGAGATTTTGAGGTAACTGATGATAATTTTATTAAAATAGAAAATGAAAGAGCAAAACTCTTGCTCAATGCAGCATCGATAGAAAACAATATGTCAAAATATGATTTGATAGAAAATAGTGGTGAACTGGAAATAGGTGGTGGTATAAGCAAAATACTTAGAAACAAAGTTGAAGAGGGAAATATAATAACAAATGTAGGGGAATTGACTATAACTGAAGAGGCTGGATTAAATATAATAGAGAATTATATAGGTAGGACAACGAAAAACAAATATTTTGGCGATGAATTTGTGCAAGCAATAATATTTAATGATGCCGAATTTGTGACAGAGGGTTCGCTCACTGTTATAAATAATCAAGTATTGAATTGTAGTGGTGTAAATGGAGATAAGAGATTGGCAGCTGTATATATTGCACAAAATAAAACAATGCAAATAGGCAATAATCCTATAGTGGTAAAAAGCAATTATGCATATGAAGATTTATATGATGCAGACAATCCTATCACTTATGAAGATGTAAATGATGATACGAGAGTTGGATATAACTATATGTATCAAATCCTTTCTGCCAATGCGAATGGATTTTTGGAGCAAATAGATGGCACATATTTTAATAATGATGATAACGATATGATAGTTGCATTTGATTCAAATAATAGAAGTGGAACAGTATATATAGGTTATAATGAAACTCATGTGAAGGATTTGTCATATGATTCATATAGAAAAAACCTGAGAGCAGATAGTGCACTTGGAATATATTCATTGAGCCTTGTTGATGAAAACATTGTAATCACTACACACATACATAAACTCTGTGGCTCTACAGTTTCTGAATGTGTCCATAGTGATAATTTTGATACTCACGATAATGATGTTAGATACAAAATGATAGGTGATTTTGTAAAAATAGAATCGATACAAGAAAAGTTTAGTAAAGGCGGCAATTATTATCTTGGTAGCAACATTGGACTTGAAGATATATTGATAGAAGTAATATTTACTGAAAATTCAAAAGATTTATATATTTGTCTTGGTGGCTTTAATATAGAAAATATACAATTTAAAAATGCAGAAAATGTAAACAAAAAAGTCTATATAACAAATTGTAGACAGAGAATAGAAGAAGATGTAATAGTGGAGAGTGAAGTAACTTATGCAGGTATTAACTCAATATTTAATACAACAACAGAGGTATATGGAATCAACAAAAACATTTTAATAAAGGCAAATAGAGTTTTTGCTGGCGATGTTCCAAATAGAGACTTGAAAGCTACAAATACATTGTTTACACAATATTCTGATAATTTTGAAACAACACAGACGATTATGTATTTTACAGGAGGAGGAAATAGTAGGGGAATATTTGAAGACTGCTATATGCATAACTTCTCATCTGGAAATAACTTTATGTTGATACCAGCAAACACACAGGTCTCAATTATCAATACAACAATAGAAAATATTACAGGAATCACAGGAAACTTGATTGAGACAATGGATGCAGGGATTATAGAATTTATTGGTGTTAATAAAATCACAAAATGTGCTTTGATAAGAGCGAACAATGAAGCAGATAATCCTCAAGGGATCTTGCTTATAAGAGGAGCAAAGAGTTTATACATAAGAGATGAATTTTCGGTAACAGAAAATAAGGTGACTGGGAGTAACGATACAAGTTTCAAGGGAAGAGTCGGTGGAGTTGTGATGGCAAATTCTACTGCAAAATTAAATATAAATGGAAATGCAAAAATACAAATACATAGTAATACTTCGGATGCAAATGCCAATGTATTGGCAGAAAATCCAAATCTTTCGATGTTTCAATTTTTGAGTTATAACACTGATGGGCCAATAACACAGGTTGCAGGGAAAATTAATACAGAAGAATCAAGAATAGTTGCTGCATTTGGAATATATCCAGGGACAGGTATACTCTATAAAGATTGGACAGCTCAAAATGTTGAGCCATTTACAAATATTGCATATATTGATGTATTTAAAGCAGACACAACCACAAATGATGCATATGCAGTGCTTATGAGAGATGACGATGTAGTTATAGATGTTCACTTCCACAAATATTGTGGTATAGATGAAAAATCTATATGTAGTCATGAGTTAATACACTCAACTCATGAAAACTCTGCATACTATAAGCCAATATATGATGAAGTTGAACTTCAAGAGATAGGTCAAAAATATGAAAGCCTGAATACTGGTTATAGAACTATAGGATATTTCCTTGTACGGGATTTGGAATTTGTTGAAAATACTATAATAGAATTGACAAATGCGAACATTAATATATGTCTAAATGGATTTAGTTTAAAGGGTGCGATGTTTACACTTGCAAGTGATGCTATGAGAGATATTTATCCAGAGATTACACTTACAAATTGTCAAAGTGATAAGTCTGTAATCTCGGCCTATCCATCTGGCAAGAATACAGTATTGTTTAATAGGTCTTTATATCAAAATTCTTATAATGTAGGTATATATGGAAATAAAAATAACATTGAGATAATGTATCAAACAGTTATTTCTGTAGGAAATGAAGTGTTGCTAACTGGTACCACTACAACTCAATCAAATAATAAGCATAGGCAAGTATATATTTCAAATGTAGATATATCAGGACTCAATGGAAGTATTAAGATAATAGGTGAGACAAGTGAAATTAATTATAGAGCGAGATTTGATAGAGAATATATAGATTATATAACACTTAGTGGGGTAAACATAGGAACAGCGAGTCAATATAATAGTATGACTTTGTATGAATATGTGCAAGAATCACAAGTTTCAAGGACTGAAAATACAGGATATAAAGTTGCTGATATTAATTTGATAAATACAGTTATGCGAAAAGTAAATATTGATACTTTCTATAATAGTGGAAACTATGGATATGATATTGATGTAGATACAATATATAAAAATGTAAAATTTGTAGATTGTATCATCAAAAAAAGAATAGCATATGGCAAGAGCTTAACCATCGATGGAGTTTTGTCAGTAGAGAATTGCAATGTGAACGAATCGCTCTTTACAAAATTTTTGCAAGGAACAGCAGTGGGACATAAGAGAAAGAGTGCAAACTTTACTCTAAAAGAAAATGCAAAAATAGAAATAAAGGCTCTAAATAAAATTGAGGGGTCAGCATTTGATTTTGAAGATGCTGTAGACACGACAATAACATTTGCGACAGAATCTACAGTTCTCATAAACAACAATCGTATGACAAAAGATAGTGGCAGACAGGCAATGTTCTTACTTACAGGTGATGTAAAGTTTAATGTATTTGGAAACTTAAGCATAACAGGAAACTCATATGCTATGGGTATAAGAGATGCGAGATATAGTGGAAACATTGCATCAAGTATTTACTTGGGCGATAATGTTTATATAAATGCAGGAAGGGGCAAATTAACTGTGTCTGGGAATATATCTAGTGTGCTTGTAAATAAGTCAGGAATATATGAAATATATTCTACACACACTGACAATGTATTCACACAAAGAGAAAATACTGCATTTAATACAGAAAGCAATGTGAGAATTTATTTTGTAGGTGATGGACATGGAACAATCTATAAAGAGTGGTCAAAAGGAAGCAACAATTCAAGGGTAGATGTGCGAGATATCTTTAAAGTTGATTTGACTTATAGTAATGATATGTCATCAGCAGTAGTAAATGATGATGTTATCATAGCGACAGTAAGCTATTTTGTAAATTATCATGCGGGTATAGCGACTGATAGCTTGGGTAGGAAATATAATGAAGATGATGTATCCGGGAACATTGTGAGATTCCCAGTTACAAAGACATCATTTGAGATAAAAGATAATGCCGATGGATTTGATTTGTTTGGCTTCACATTAATAGGCTGGGCCACATATAGTGGAGCAAAAACACCAACTTATGAACTCAAGCAAACTGTTACTAATATAAATAAGAATAATGAAAAAGAAGTGAATCTATATGCAGTGTGGAAGGAAAATACATACACTATAGGATTTAGGGCAGGAAGCTTGCCAGATGGAGTAGCAATAAATGTATCAAGTCCTCTCGCAACTTTGACAAATGTGCCAGCGAGAAGCATAATTGAAATGCCAGAATCACCATATAGAGCAAGTGGATATAAATTTTATAAGTGGAAAGTGGCAGTTGCATTAAATGAGTTTTACGAAGAAGTGCCAGAGAAAAAATTAGGAGAATTGTATGATGAAAAAGAGAAAGTTGATTCTCTTATGTCTACACAAAAGGGTATTATCATAATGCAAGCGGAGTGGCAACCTGCTACATATAGAATAGTGTTTGCTCGATATTCTAATGCACCACAGGGTTCAGATGGAAATTATTATTATCCAACACCACCATCAGGAGGGGTGCCTGACCAGTTAGTTCCTGTTGCAAGCTCTACATTTATACTATCAAAAAACGAAAATCCAGGTTATGAGTGTGAGGGATTTCACTTTATAGCATGGGATAGATATCAAACTAGATATCCAGCTGGATCAAGAGTAAACAGACTTACCACAATTGAAAATTCAATTGAAACTCTAAATGCTGTATGGGAAGAAAATACATATACCGTTAATTATACTCCAGGTGAGGGAACAGGAAATTCTTATTCGCAGACATTTAGGTATTTTACATCTTATACTGCAATAGAACAACAATTTACTGCACCAGCAGGAAAAAGATTTTCGAGATGGTTGGTTAAGAGTATAGATATTCCAGAAGATTCTGTTTTGTATGAAGAAGATTTGCAAAAAGTAAATAATATGTTAAAAGACAAAACAACTTTCTTTAAATATGTAAAAACACATGGGGCAGTTATAAATTTGGAAGCTCTCTGGGAAGATATACATATGCATAAAATTTGTGGAACTCTAAATGGCTATGATTGTGAACATACCGCACATATAGCAGGGCACACAGAAAACTTGACATTTACACCAGTGACAAATATTACTCAGATAGGTAGCAGTGGAAATTTTGCTTTAGGTAGTGATGTAGTAGGAAATAGTCAAATCAATATAAAGGAAGATAGTAGGTTAGTTATTTGTTTAAATGGCCACACACTAAGCAATGTAAACTTTGTAGGGCTATCATCTGCGAGTGAGATTTACATTACAAACTGCTTTAATGAAGAATCAAAAGTGACTGACTTGAGAGAAACGGTAAAGGTAAATATGTTTACAAGACTTGCAGTAACTATCTTAGGCAAAGATACAATAGAGATTAATGCAAGGGAGTTGTGCGACAATACTTGTAGAAATGTAAAATTTTATAAGGCTTATTTAAATGGAAGTGGATTAGGTAGTCAAAGAAAATACATATTTGATATGAGCGAAGAGCTTGATACAGAGTATTCAATATTGATCGACAATGCACGATTTAGTGGACAATATACCGAAGATGGATTTATATTAGCAAAAAATAGAAAAATTGAAGTATATAATACAAGATTTGAAACAGTTTACACAAATAAATATTTGTTTCAAATAAAGGGCAATGCTTATTTTGAAAATGTATTATTTAAATCAAATTCTTGCACATCTGATGTTATGTTTGAGGCAAATGGAGAAAGTGGCAATGGAAACATAGTGTTTAATGATGTAACTTTTGAGAATAATGTTTTGGACAGAAGGTTGATTAGTGTTACAAATAATGGACAAATCACATTCAAGAACACACAAAATAGTGAAACAAAAATTATAAATACAAGAGGAACAGTGGGTGATATAGGTTCAAAGATTATAGAAGTAGAGCATGGAGTTGTCATCGTTGATGTCACAACCGTGTTAAAAATCACTGGTTCAACAACTATAGTAGGGAGTATCATTGATTTGCAAGGCAAAGACAAGGAAAAAGCAGGACATCTCTACCTCAATGGTTCACTTGAAATCACAAACAATCTACTTGGCTTGCAAACAGAACAGGAAAATCTTGACATTGCTGCACTTAGAGTTGGTAGATATTCGACAGCAAGAATTGCAAATTCATATATATTGGTAAAAGATAATCGTGCACCAGATCAGTCAAATGTTCATGTATATCAAGTTTTAGTTGAGAATATTGATGGATTTTTGGTACAAAAAGAAGAGACTCAGTTGGTAGCTGCAGAGACATTTATGACAGTAGCCTTTTCACATAAATTATTGTCAGGTATTATTTATTCAACTTGGAACAAAGAAAATGTGCTTGGGTTTGCAGATTATTCTTATGATTCAGTATTTAAAGTGGACAATACCAAAGATAGTAGCTTAGAGATAGCCCTTTTTGATGATGTGGTAATGGCTAATATGCCTCACAGGCATAGAGAGTGTGGAAATCTTGAAAGTGAAGAATGTAGTCACAGCTTTATAGAAGAACATAAAGAAATACAGGAATATATTGCTTGGGATGGAACAAAAACTGAATTAGAGAGTGGACACTATTTCTTAACCAAAGATATATCAACAGATAGTATAACAACATTAGACAATGGAATAGTAAGCATTTGTCTAAATGGAAAGACACTAGAAGTAAAGACAATAGGTGCAGGTATTAGATATATAACAAATTGTAGAGATAATGAAACAAAAATAATTGCAAATAATGAAGGAAGTAATAAAACTTTATTTGTTGGAACAACAAGCATCATTGCTGCAGAACAAATAATAGTAGAAAATGCAAGAGGATTTGTAGCGGAGGATACATTTGAAGCAAAAAATGTATTGTTTGATGGAAAGTTAGGCAAAATTGATGATGATGAATTGACATTTTTCTATAAGGGTGTTGAGGAAAATAGAAAATTAGTTTTAGAGAACTGTATTATACAAAATTATACTTTAAAAACAATGAACTTAATTGATATTACAGATATAGATTCTTATATGTATGATGTTGAATTTAAAAACATCACAAGTAATGTGCCAATGTTTAAAAATACAAATAACTATGATGAGAAGGAAAGGGTATTTAGAGATGTAAACCTTAATAATATAACATATTCAAATCACACTGATCCTTTTTGGTCTATTGATGGAGCAAAATATGAAGATGAATTTATTGCAGAGCAGAATAACTCAGTAGGAACATTTGTAAAATTTGCTTCAAGTAGTTTCGTTTTGAAAAATAGAAATAATTCAAGATTAAGAATTGCAGAAAATGTATTTAACACGGGATTAACATCGCAAAATACAACTCCTATAGTGTTTGAAAATGAAAATCGTTTAGCACAGTATGTTCGATTGGAAGTTAGAGATAATATATACTATGCAAAAGAAGGTCAAGATATACTTGTGCTTAATACGGGAGAATTGCAGAGCAACAATAACATATATATAGTCAACAATGTTTTTGAAGATAGAACTGTTGCAGGAATTAGCACAGAGAGTGAGTTGATTGCTTTGTATCTTGGAGAAAAAGCTTATTTGACACTTGGTTCGGTAGGCTTGCAAGTTACTAACAATACTTATTCAAAGGAAAATGATAGTGAAGTAGAAAGGCATGTATATCAACTTAGGTCTAGGAATACAAAAGGTTTTATGAAACAATTAGTTGGGACAAAATTGCAAATAGAAGAAGTAAAGACAAGTGTTTCTTTTGTGTCAGAAGATGGACATGGCACAATCTATAAAAATTGGAATAGAACAAACATTTCGAGTCCAACTGATGCGAGATATGCTTTCGTATTTGGACCTGATAGGAATTTACATTCAAAGCTATATACAAGTATATTTGGCTCTGGAGAAAATGCTGAACTCATAGTGGACTTTGATTTGTCAAAGTTTACATATGATCTCATATATAAGCCAGGAGTTGCTACAAAAAGCACAGGAGAAATTGTGGATATTATTGGTGAAGATATTGATGTTCCAGTGATAGGTGGCGATACAGTAATAAATATTATTGATAATCCATATGGATATTATGAGACATTTGAATTTAAAGGTTGGCGAGCTGAAAATGGAGATATATATAATCCAGGAGATCCAGTAGTTAGATTGACTAGACAAGATGGAGGACTTGCTATATTAACTGCCATATGGGAAGAAATAACTTATAATGTAGTTTTACAGGCAGGCTATGTGAGTGAAAATGTGCGATTAACAGATCTCAAATATTCAGAAGAATTCACTGTGCCTACTGAACCATATGAGAGACCAGGGTATTATATAAGTACATATTCACTCATTAGAGTAGAGAGATCTCTTAATAATCCATTAATTGTTGAAAAAGATGCTGTTGAGACACTTGTGCCAGGTGAAAGAGTATCGGGGCTTATAGACAAGGTATCTAGTTCAAGTTATGTGCTCGTATATACGACGAGGTGGAAAGAACACGAATACAATATTATATATAATAGTGGAATAACTGGCTATGAATATAATGAAGAAAATCCAAAGATGGAGAATTCTGTTGGAACAATTTTGTCTACTGATAGGCTGAGAGAAAATACATATTCAAGAATTGGTATGCGATTTATAGGTTGGGCGACAACTCCAAATGCAACAGAAATGGAATTTGATTCTAATAATTTGATAAGAGATGTTGTGAGAAAATATTATCAAGATTTGAATATAAACTTATATGCTGTATGGGAAAAGATAGAATATACTTTGACATTTAATTCAAATGGTGGAGCATTTGGAGCAGGAGATGGCCTTGAGAGACTACCACTTTACTACGAAGATGATATAGTATATCCAACTCCAAGAAGGACAGGTTATGTATTTAAGGGATACACAACTATAAGAGATGGCGAAATTATATACAAAGAGATAAAGTGGAGAGAAACAGAAGATAGAACTGTCTATGCGAAGTGGGAAGAGGCAAGCAGTGTTTTGTATGTAAATGGTAATGGTGGAACATTAAATAACTCAAAAGAGTTACAATTAAAGATGAATTATAATGACCCAGTCCCACTAAACGATATTATAGATATGGTTGATGAAAGAATGGGTTATATAAAACTTGGATTATTTACAAGTAGCACAGCAACATCAGAAGAGTATAGATATACTGACACTCAGTGGAAGGAAGAGGGAAATAAGGAAATATTTGTAGGGTGGAAAGCAAAAGAGTATATAATTACTTATAATGCAAATAATGGTGTTGGAGAAAAAATGGCAAATACATCTGTTACAGTTGAAGATAACTCAAAACTTGCAAGTGCAAGCTATACATATGAGGGTAGAAATTTTGTAGGTTGGAGTACAAATAGATTTGATGTTATACCACTCTATGAAAATGAAGCAGATGTTAAAAGAATAATTGAAGATAATTCAGAAAGAGATGAGATTGAATTGTTTGCAATATGGGCAAAGATTGAGTATGTATTAACTTTAAATGCAATGGGAGGAGTTTATTCTAATAACTTGGGGCACAAGAATATAAATTATAAATATGGAGATATGATTTCTCTTGAATCACCAAAACGAAGTGGATATGCATTTATGGGTTATTATACTTCTATCGAATATATAGAGAAATATAGCAAAGATACTTGGGAAGAAAATGCAAATCGAATAATATATGCATCGTGGGCTGAAGCAGATTACATCTTGACAGTTAATGCAAATGGAGGAACTATAGGAGGATTATTGACAGTAGATATACCTATGTCATTAGGAAAAACTATAGATTTGGCATCAGTGACCGAGGCAATAGATATTAGGGCAGGATATGTTCCTATTGGCTATTTCAAAACTGCTAATAGTATAGTAAATGAAAACAAATACGAGGGAGAAGGAACTGAATGGGAAGAAAATAGTATAACAACTATTTATATAGGTTGGAGTGTAATAGATTATCATATCATATATGATAGAAATGATGGAGATGAAAGTGTTGCACAAATAACTGATACAGTTTGCCATATTGAGTCAACTATTAGATTAAATAAAAATACATATACAAGAATAGGTCATAATTTCTTGGGATGGAGTGCTGAGAAAGATACTAATATTTATGAGTATGAAGATATGGAATATGCGACGTATGTAATACAAGATCATGGAAGAGTAAAAGAAAATCCAAGAGTTATAAGACTTTATGCTGTATGGGAAAAGATACCATATAAGATTACTTATAGTGCAAATGGTGGGTATTATAGTTATGGAGGCACAAATACTGAAAATATAACAGAGACAATTTATTATGGAGATGAGATTAAAAAATATATACCAACAAGGGAAAAGTATTTATTCCTGAATAAATATCATACAGAGGATAGCCAGGATTATACTAATAAATATTTTTATCATACCGAAAATTTAACAATATATGCAACTTGGAAATATACACCTTATACTTTTACTGTAAATGGTAATGGTGGAACGATAGATAGTAGAACGGTAATCAGTAGTAAGTCAAGTATTGGTGACATAATTGATATGAGTAAATACAAAGTAGATCCAAGAGAAGGATATGATAATATAGGTTTTTATACAAATTCAAAAATATTTGATGACACAACGAGATTTACAAAAACCATATGGGATGTAGAGAGTGATATTACAGTATATGTAGGTTGGCAACCAAAAGTATTTAATCTCACTTTAAATTCTGGTTTAGGACAATTTAAGGATGGATCTACACGAAAAATTTTAAGAGCAACATATGGGGAAGTTATCATAAAAGAAGTTCCTGAGAGAGGTATGCATGTATTTACAGGATATTATGACAATGAAAACACTGATATAGGGCAAAAATACGAACAACAAGTTTTTCTCGAATTAGAAGATAAAGAATTGTGGGCAGGTTGGAGTCAATCTCAATACAAGATAAGAGTAGAGGGAAATGGAGGGACATTAAATGGTGGACTTAGTGCAGTAGAAATACCACTTCAACTCAATGGGGATATTGACTTGTCTGTAGTTCTTGTGGATGATAGAAAAGATTATGTATTTATCGGATATTATACAAGTCCAACTAATTTCACACAGGGAGAATTATATAGGGGGACAAGACTTTTGAGTCCGAGAAATCAAGTGGTATATGCGGGATGGAGGCCAGTACTTTATTATATTGATTTTTATCCAAACCCTCCAACTGACTTAAATGGAAACAGATACACTACCAATATACAAATGGATAGACAATCAGTAAATCAAAAAGATAAAACAGAAAGAGTTAATGAAAATAAATTTGATTTTCCAGGATATCATTTTGTAGGATGGAAACTATCAACTACCTCAAATCCTATAAAGTATCAAAACAAGGATTATTTGGAAGAAGAAAACCAAAAAGATGGTTCAGTCATCCAATTCTATGCCACTTGGGAACCAAATACATATTATGTAACATTTGATAAAGGAAATCCACAAGCAGAAGGACCAGGTATAGAAGCACAGAGCATTTTATATGATACTGTATATAATCTTCCAGAGTCTGTTCAAGTATTTACTTATGGTGAAAAACTATTTGATTATTGGATAGTTGATAAAGTCTCACTGAATGATAATGAGATAGTCGAAGAAGAAAAAGACTTTGTAGGCATAGCCACATATAGTAATCTTGAAGGAGTATTTAATTTAACAAAGACAGAGGGTGCTACCATCACACTGAGAGCTGTGTGGAAGGATGTAATAAGTTATATAGATTTCATACCTGATTTGCCAGAAGGACATAGTTTAAAAGAAAATGTTACGATGCAGAGACAAAAAATGGTAGGTGGTGATGCTATAAAACTTAGCAAAAACGAATATTCATCTGTAGGTTTAACATTTATGGGTTGGAATACAGACAGAGCAACAACTAGTGTTTTATATAAAGATGAAAGTATTGTTTATGCATTGGGTAGAAGAGATGATCAAGTAATACAATTCTATGGAAAATGGTTAAAGAATAATGTGACTATTACTTATGATGCAGGAAATGCTGATGATGAAGAAATCCCTACAACAAAGGGTGATGGGAGTGATATAAATAGAGGTATAATACCTACACCAAGCCATATAAGGAATAGAAATGGTTCTGAATTTTTGTATTATAAAATCAAATCAATAAAAACAGCGACAGGGGCAGAAGTCCCAATGACTATAAAAGATTATGAGAGAAAAATATATCCAAGGACTGTGGCAAGCAGTTTGACTGATATAAAAAATGCAAACATTGAACTTATAAAAATTTATGATGAATATTATAATTTAAAGTTTGTGGGTAATGCACCAAAGGCAGATCAAGGAAACAAAACAGAACCGGAATATAATAGTCAAAGAATCAGAATTAATGATAGAGAATATCTCGCAACAAATTCAATCACTCTAAATGGGTATATTTATCAAGGTTGGTCTATGTCAAATGAAGCTGATGCAAAAATAGATTATGTAGACCACTATTTCATGACTGATACACTTGCGACAGTTCCAGAAGCCACAGTAGAAATGTATGCAAAATGGGAACCTATAACATATAATATTGTTTTAGAGCCAGGACATACAGATATTAGCAATTTCCAATTTATGCAAACAGAGAGTATTCAAAATGAGTATTTGAGAAATAGAAAATTTGATCAAACATATACAATGCCAAGAATGCAAGCAACATATGATTTAGCACACCCATTTGCTTTCTGGATAGTGGATAGAGTTATAAATCCAGATGGTACATATGGTGACAAAAAGGCATTTATAGAGCAACAAGGTTCATACAAAAACTTGGCATATGTGCAAGATGCAACGGTTTATTTGAGAGCTGTGTGGAGAAATAATAATTATCAAATAGTATTTAAGCCAAACCTAAAGCAAGGACAGGTTTTAGTTGAAAATGTAAGTATGGCAACTCTGAGTCTTGCATCACACGAGAGAACAAACTTGCCAAAAAATATATATGATGTAAAACATCACAAATTCTTGGGTTGGGCAACGAGTAGTAATGCTAAAAAAGTTTTATATCAAGATGAAGAGTATATAGGTGGACTTACAAGCTTTAGTAATAAAGTTATAGAATTATTTGCTGTGTGGGAATTTGTAAATTTTGATGTTGAATATGATAATGGCACAGCAAGCGGAAGTCTAAATCTTGATGGAGTTTTGGATACACATAAAGTATTGAATCCAGATGGAAGCGAAACTACTGATACAAGTGATGGATTTAATAATAGTGCAGAATTTTCACATTATATAATCCTTGACATATTGGATGAAAATAAAAAAATAACCTCACTCAGCGAAGCACAAAAACAACAAAAGTATGAGCCAGGAGATATAATAGAAGATATAACAAAGATTAATAATTCAACTGTAATTCTTAGACCTATTTATAAAGAACCATATAATGTGCTTATAACTACAAATGAAATGGTTGGAGAGAGAGGAAATGTGGGGCAAGTAGTTCCAAGAACACATGATTTCTCTGCTTATGCAAATGATAGAATAGTTGTGGAAGATTATGGTTTTTCTATAACGGGGTATCATTATGATAGTTATATCGTAGATGACAAAGAGTGTTTTATTGGAACAACAATTAATGCACTTTCTAGTGTCTCAAATGTAACGAGAGAAATGGAAGTCAAATTTAAACCAAATACATACACAGTGTATTATGACAAAGGTAATTCAAATGTAGTGGGAGTAATGGGATTGGAAGCTGCGAGAAACTATGACAAAGAATATACTTTGCCATACAATAACTTTACATTTGATAATTCGCATCCATTTTTGTATTGGGTAGTAGACAAGATAACTGATGCAAATGGAAATGAAGTAAATAATTATAGGTATAATAGAGATAGATATATGAGCGAAGAAAATGGAATATATCCAAATGTTTTCTATAATCTAACTAACATTGATGATGCTGTTGTAAATCTCAAAGCAGTGTGGGGAAATATAAGGTATAAAGTGCAATTTGACAAGAATCTACCTGTCAATAAAGAGTTAACTGATGAGACTAAAGATTTTGTGATGGGAACAATGGATATAGTCACAGGTAGAGAGAGTGAAAACTTGATACCTGAGTGTGAGTGGAATGTAAAGGGATATGACTTCCTTGGATGGAATGTTGCATCAAGTAGTTTAACTCCAATATATACAGCTGGAAGCGAGTTGGTAGGACTTCCAAGAGAAGATGGCGATGTGATAACACTATATGCTGTGTGGAGAAAGTCAAGTGGTATAGTGCATATAACAGCAGGGCATCACTCAAGTAAAGAAACATTAGTAATGGATACAAATAAAGATTATGGAGGATTTATACCAACCATTGCAGATATGAACGATGACGGAAAACCACTTATGTATTATAGATTAGTATCACTTAGTGATTCACAAGGAAATCCTTACGAATTATCAAATGAAGAAATACTAAATAGAATAAAACCTGGTGATATAGCAAGTATGATTATAAGAGAAGAAGGTGATGTGGCTACGATATCTGCAGTTTACAGAGAACCATATAAAGTAATATATCAAAAAGGCTCTGTAATTGATGCCAGTGGAAAAGAAAGAGTTATAAATAAGAGACAAGTTGAAAGAGATGCTTATGTAAATGATTATGTCGTTATAGAGGATGTATTATTTGAGACAAATGGTGGTTATGCATTTACAAGAAATTATAGTGATGAAGATGGGAATGTATTTGCTCCAGGAGAAATATATGAGAGTCTGGTTGATACAGTAGGAGAAGAATATGTTTTGACAGCAATGTATGACCCTATCAAATATTATGTAACATTTGATAGAGGAAATGAAGATGCTTCAGGAACAGAACTTGGGGTAGAAATGGAATTCGATAAAGTAACAATGATTGCTTCAAAGTCAATAACTGATAATTTCACTTATGCTGATTATGAGATAGAATGTTTAGTTACTGACTATTTAATAAAATATGATGAACAATTATCAATGGATTGGATAGATATAGGTGGACAAGATAGAAAGAAAATTACTCTAAACAGTGAAGGCTATTACGAATTATTGAATTTAACAGATATAGAAGATGTAATAGTTGTTGTAAAATTGGTGTGGAGTGAAATTCCATACACTGTTAATTTCTTGCCAAATGTACCATATGGATATAGTTTGGATAAAGATGTAAAAATGGATCCTATTAGTATTGTTGGAAGTCAAAGTGTACCAGTCCCAGTTAGTGATTACTCTGTAAAAGGCTTTAATCTTTTAGGATGGAGCAAACAGGAAAATGCAACAGAACCACTCTATAGAGAAGGAGATATGTTATTTGGACTTGGAAATAGAAATAATGATGTCATAAACCTTTATGCTATATGGGAAGAGCAAGAGGGTGAAATACAATATATACCTGGCAATAGAAGCAATAATAGTGAAAAGACTGTATCTACAAAAGATAACAATGGTTTGATAGTTGCACCTGCTACAAATAGTAATTTAAATGGAAAGTCTTTTTCTCATTATATGATAGATAGAATTTATGATAAAAATGGAAACATATTAGAACTTACAGATTCTGAAAAGTTTATGAGAATATATGAGGGAACTTATACAAATCTTTTACTTAGAGCAGATGGAGACCTTGTAGTACTAAAAGAAATCTATGATGAAAGATATAGAGTAATAATAACAGCAGGTTCAATTACAGATATTGATAATGTAGTTCATAGAGGCAGCCCAAGTTCAACAATATCAAAAGAAGTGTATGTAGGAGAGAGAGTAGATATTCCAGATGATATTGAATATTCAATGGACTATGGATACAAATTTAATAAAACATTTACAGGAACTTTTGCAGGTCAAACAAGAATATTTAATGCAGGGGATGCACCTACAGATATTTCAACAAGAGAAAGTGTTTATTATACAATTACAGCAAATTATGATCCAATTAAGTATTATGTAAGGTTTGATAAAGGACCAGATGTTGTTAGTGGTACTATGACAGATCAAGAATTTTTCTTTGATAGTAGAAAACAGTTAAATCGTAGGGAATATTACAACGGGAGAAAAGCATTTGAATATTGGGTATTAGATAAATACCAATATGCAGATGGCACAATCAAAGAAAATGTAAATAGAGCGACATTTAGTAATTTAGCAATGATTTCTAATATAGCAAGAGAAGAGGGAACAATAGTAACATTAAAAGCAGTATGGGAAGGTGATATAACTTATATTAAATTCAATCCAAATGTTCCTAGTGGATACTCATTATCAGATAGTTCTGTCAATATGGAAAATATGAAATTGACAGGTGGGGAAGCATTACCACTCACAAAGAATACATATGATGTAAGGGGATATAAATTTGTAGGATGGGGAACATCAAATAATTCTAGTGTTGTTAAATATAATGATGGAGAATCTGTTTATGGCTTGTGTAGAAATTCAGGAGATACTATTGAGTTATATGCAATCTGGGAAAAACTAAGGGGAAGAGTTGTTATAAGACCAGGCATGAATCCAAAAACTACAGAAACCAATATGACCTTTGGAACAGAAGACTTGGGTGGGAAGTTGCCTTCACCAAGTGAAGTGTATAGATACAATGCAAACAATGCAGAGTTTGTTTACTATATAATAGAAAGCATACAACCAAATAACTCAAATATCGCATATACTTTGACCGAAGAAGAGAATCTCATGAAAGTTTATCCAGGAACAGATATGAATTCACTTTTGAGAACTAATGGTGATACAGTAACACTTACTAAAATATATGATGAGTCTTATGAGATACAGTTAATAGCAAAAGAAATAAAAGATTTAGATAATAATATTATAAAGCCAGAACCTGCAAACTATATTGAAACTCAAGTCATTAGAATAAATGATAGAGCAAAGTTAAAGAGAGCAACATTTAGTATGCCTTATGGATATAAGTTTACTGGTAATTTCACTTATTCAAATAGAACTTATACACCAGGTGGAATTGTCAGAAATATAAGAACAATTCCAGGAACAGTGCAATTACTTGCTGAGTTTAAGCCTATAGAATATCATATTGAATTTTATAGAGGTGATGTAAATGCTTATGGTTCTATGCAGAGAATAACAGTAGAATATGATAGGGATAATAGACTACCTCGAAATAGTTTTGTGGGGTCAAAAGGTGGGACACTACAATATTTTGTTTTAGATGAAATTACATTGCCAAACGGGCAAGTCTTGAGAAATAGAGATATAGAGAGAAAGAAATTTTTATATAGGAGCAATCAACCAACAGATTCATTTAGGAATTTAGTTGGAATAGACCAAGCAGTTGTTAAATTAAAAGCTGTGTGGAGTGATTTGAATTACTCAATAGTATTTAATCCAAATGCTCCAATAGGATATTCTCTAGATGTGCCAATGACCGAGAGAACACAATACTTTGTGGGAAGCCAAAGTCAAGCATTACTATCAAATAGGTATAGTATACAAGGCTTTTCATTTGATGGTTGGGCAACGAGACCAGAGGCAACAGAAATATTATATGAAGATTCTGAAATTGTATATGGTATAGCAAATAGACATGGACAAGTAATAAATCTATATGCTGTATGGACAAAACTTGAAGGATTTATTGGATTTGATTCAGGGCATAATGGGACTTATGAGATATCAACTATTTCAACTGCAGATAATGAATATTTGCCACAACCACAAAGTGATGTGAATAGTAGTGGTAGAGTTTTCTTGTATTATATAATTGACTTTATAGAAAGCAAAAATGGTGAGAGATATGAACTCTCGGATAGTGAAAAAATGATGCATATAATACCATATTCCAAGACAAGCCAGCTCATAAGAAAAAATGGAGATAAAATAAGATTAAAAGCAATATATAATGAAATGTATAAAATTATATATGCGAGTGGTAGCAAAATTGACAAGGATGGCATATTACATACTGCAAAACCAGATTATGTAGAAGAAATTGTAACAGTAAATGATAGATTTAGGATTACTACAACAAGTTTTGTAATAAATAGTGGTTATAAATTTAATAATTCATATACATATAATAATAAGAATTATAGAACATCTGAAATAGTGGATAATATAACAAGTACTATAGAAAATATTGATAATTATATTATTCCAGTAGAAGGGGGAAATGTAGATCCGGCAATTATTTTTGTGGCACAATATGATCCTATAGTTTATCATATTAATTTCGATGCAGGAAATCCAGAGGCAGCAGTTTGGCCAAGTGACCATATGATTAGAAATATAAAATTTGATGAAGATACAAGTTTTGATAGAAACCCTGTTGTATATCAACAACAAAATATAGAATATTTTGTTGTTGACAAGATAACTAGAAATGATGGAACTTTGGTTGAAATGACAAAAGATATGAGAAAGAAAGTAGATGCGAGAGCAGTAGAAGGCAGATTTAGAAATCTAACGGATATAGATGGTGCGACTGTCACTCTTAAAGCTGTTTGGAATAGAGTGAGATATACAGTTCAATTTGATCCAAATTTGCCAAAAGGATATAAATTAAATTCAAAGAGTGTTAAAGTGCAAGACATAGCAGTAGTTGGAGGTGGGGAATTTGTATTACCAGAAAACACATATGTTTTAAATGGAAATAAATTTGTAGGTTGGACTGATGATAAAAATTCAAATATACCAAAATATCAACCAGGTGATGTTTTATATGGATATGCAAATAAGAATGATGATATAGTATCAATATATGCAGTGTGGGAATCATATGACGGAAGAGTAGAGTTTGTCACAGGATATAGAGCTTATAATAGTGATGTTATGAATCCTATATCTACTGATGATGCAAATGGTGGAATCATACCTACTCCAGTTATAGCAAAAAATCTTAATCAAAAAGAATTTGTATATTATGTAATAGAGTCAAGAAGAGATGAAAATGGAAACATAATAGAGCTTACAAATGAAGAGAAGTTGGAAAAGATATATCCTGAAACTCCACTTGGAGCAGTGTTAACTTCTCCAAGTCAAACGGTAGTTCTTAAAAAGATATATAAGGATTTTTACACAATTGTATTATCAGGCTCGTTAAAAGCAGATTTGGGTGGAATTTACCACAAGGGGCATATAAAGGGAAATAGAAATGAAGTTGAAGTTTTAATGAGAGTAAATGTAGGGGATAGAGCGACTATAAGCAATGTAGAATTTGTTATGGATTCATACATATTCAATAATGCTTTTGAATATAATGATAATGGCACAACAAAGATATATAATGTTGGAGATTTTATTGAAGATATAAGAACCGAAGCAGGGAAATATGTAGATTTTTATGCTTCGTATACTCCAATAAATTATAGGGTGACATTTGATAGTGGACTTGAGAGAGATGTTGAGAATACTATGGCTATGCAGACATATAGAGTTTTTGATGTAAAATACAATATAACAGATTCTATATTTACTTATGGTGGTAAAACTCCAGTATACTTTATAGTAAATGAAATAGAAAATAACGGCAAAAAATATACAAAATATCAATTAAAGAATTTGAGAAAGAGAGTGACAAGAGATTCAAATTATGAATACTTTAATTTAACTACTATATCAAATGCAACAGTTACATTAAAAGCTGTATGGGATGATGTTGATTATACTGTGAATTTTGCTGCAAATGTCCCAGTAGGCAAATCACTACAAGTTGCAACAGCGATGAAACCACAATTAATAAAAGGAGGAGATGCTGTTGTGTTCCCAGAAAATATTTACAAAGTAGATGGGTATAGTTTTGTAGGTTGGAGCACAAATAGGACAGACACAGAAGCTTTGTATTATCCAAATGAAAAAGCATATGGTTTGCTTGAGAAAGGTAATACTTCTAGAGTAATAAATATTTATGCAATATGGGAGCCAATAAAGGGAACAATTGTATTTGATGCAGGGCATAACAGTACTGAGATAATACCAAATATGGACACCATGCTTCACAATAATGGAATACTACCAAACTACAATAATCCAAATGATTCAGGATATGAATTTTCACATTATATAATAGATAGAATTGTTGCTAGAGATGGTAGTACAGAATATGTATTAACGGATGAAGAAAAAACTAAGAAGCTATATCCAACTGATAATATTAGAGCAATCACACTGCTTAGAAAACCTGGCGACACAATTTATTTAAAGAAGATTTATAAAGAGGAGTATAGTTTAGTTTATAATGGCGGAAGTATAATTAATGCGAGTGGCGAAAGTATTAGTGCGAGTCCAAGAGAAGTTGTGAGAACAATTTATATAAATGATAGAGTTGTAATAGAAAACTTACCATTTAATATAGATGCATATGCTTTTGATGGAGTATATCTTGATAATGAAGAAAAAGAATTTAGAATAGGTCAAATAGTTGAAAACTTGAGTGATGTTGTAGGCTCAATAGTAGAATTGACAGCACAGTATTCACCACTAAAATATAGTATAGAATTCTTGCCAGGTATGCCAGGAGTTGGTGGAAATAAACTAAATTATTCACTTAACTATAATGAAGCGAAGTCTCTTCTACCTGTGGGATATACTTATGGTTCAAATGAGCTTGAATATTGGGTTTGGGAAAAGACTACTGATAAATATGGAAAAGAAATAATACATAAAGGTTTGGAGAGAAAGAAGTTTGCAAAAAATGCAGAAGTAATTAACTTGACAACTTTGTCAAATGCAGTGTTGACATTTAAAGCAGTGTGGAAAAATGTGCCATATAATATAGTATTTAATGCAAATATTCCTACTGATGGAGAATTAGTATCTGAAACAACACAAATGGATAAACAAACATTTATAGGGGGAGAAGAAAAGCCATTATCAAAAAATCAGTATATAGTTCGAGGATATCAATTTGTAGGTTGGGCAACTAATAGCAATACGACCAATATTGCTTATAGTGATGAAGAGTCGGTATTTGCTCTTGCTAAGAGAAATAATGAAGAGATACCATTATATGCAGTTTGGACAAGGAAAAACGGAACTATCAATATACTTCCAGGACATAATAGCTCTGCAAATCCAGTTAGCTTTAATGCAGCAAAATATAATGATGGTATACTCCCAGAGGGAGATCCAAATGATGACAGTAGAACTTTCTTGTATTATAGGATTTATAACATAGTAAACTCTAATAATGTTGAGTATGAATTAACTGAAGAAGAAAAATATAATGATGTAATACCAGGAATAACTATGAGTATGCTTTTAAGAAATGAGGGAGACACCGTATCGTTAATTAAGATTTATGATGAACCATTTACTATAAAGTATACTGGCTCTATAAAGGAAAGCCTTAGTGGTGAAGTTTATAAAGGCACTCCATCAAGTGTAGAGAGAGTTCTAAATGTAAATGAGAGATATAAAATAGAAGATATAAAATTTAGTATGGAAAGAGGGTATAATTTCTCAGGACATTATCAATATGGAAATAGAACTTTTACAGCTGGAAATGAGTTTATATTTGATATAGGTATGGGTGACACAGTGACCCTTGAAGCAGTATATTCTCCAATTAAGTATAATGTTAAGTATAACAAGGGGTCAAATCTTGCAAGTGGAGTCATAAGTCCTCAAAACGATAGAAATTATGACACAATATATAACATACAGTCATCAGGATTTTATAGCAGTTATCCTCTAAAATATTTTGTAGTAGATGAAATAGAAAAAGAAAATGGTGAAAAGGTTAAAAACATAAAAAGAGCAACATTGACAGAGACATATTATAATTTAACAGATATTGATGGAGCAACTGTGACACTAAGAGCAGTGTGGGGGAATATGAATTACATTATTCAATATGACCCTAATATTCCTGAAAATGGAGAGTTGAGTTCTACATCTTTAAATATGGATGATCAAATAGTTCCAAGTGATGAGAAAACCCCTTTGCGAGAAAATAAATATAGAGTAAAGGGTTATGAATTCTTGGGTTGGAGCACAGACAAAAACTCAAAAGAAAAAATGTTTGGTGATAAAGAAGAGATATATGCACTTGGGAAAGATAATAATGATATAGTCGTTCTCTATGCTATATGGAGAAAGTTGGGTGGAACTATATATTTTGATTCTGGGCATTTAGCTTTTGAGCAAGATAAGATGCTACCTATAACAACTAGTGATAATGATGGAGTAATTCCAGTTCCTGAGTATAGACAAAATAGCATCAATAAGGCATTTGAGTATTATATTATTGATAACATTGTTGATTATAGTGGCAACAAGTTGGAGTTAACTGATGAAGAATTAGGACAAAAGATATATCCAGGATACGAATCAAGTAAACTAGCTAGAAACGATGGAGATGTAATAACTCTAAAGAAAATTTATAATGAAAAGTATACAATTAAATTTAAAGCAGATGATATAACAGATATGTCATCAAATGTTATCACTGTGACACCAAATGAAGAGATTTCTTACTTTAATGTAAATGAGAGAATTAAAATACCAAAATTGGATTACAAAGTTGCTTATGGATATAAATTTTCAAATAAGTATAGAAATGTTTATGACATACATGAAGAATATATAGAAGGGAAATACTATACAGGTATAGGTAGCAACGAGGGTGAAGAGTATGAGTTTGTTGCTTTATTTGAGCCTATCACATATACTATTAAGTTTGACCCAGGAAACGGAACAGGCACCACAGCAGATCAAACTGGAACCTATGACATAGAGGGTAGATTAAATGCTACAACACTCAGAAAAGTAAATGATAGTATTGATTATTTTGTAGTTGATAAAATAATATTGAGTGATAAAACAGAAATAACAAATGTGACAAAAACTAAAGTAGAGAATAGAGGTAGATTTATTAATTTATCTAAATATGAAAACTCTACAGTAGTGCTTCGTGCAATATGGTTAAATGCAAAATATACTATAAGATATAATGCAAATGTTCCAGAAGGGAATAGCCTTGATGACCCATCACAAGGTGGCAAAATGGTAGATGTTGTAGGCGGTGAAGAAGTAACTTTGCCAAGTGATGAGTTCTCTATAAAGGGATACACACTCAAGGGTTGGAACACCATAGCAGCTACCACAAGTGCATTGTATAAGGCAGGCGAAGTTGTCTATGGGCTTTCAAGAGTAGATGGTGAAATAAAAGATTTATATGCAATTTGGGAAGAGAAAGTGGGGACGATTGTATTTGATGCAGGAAATAGACCACAGTTTACAAGAGCACCTATGCAGACAAATCAAGGGAATGGAATTTTAACAAGATTTGCAAATAATGTTCTCGGTAACCCTTTTAAATATTTCATTATAAAAGGAATAACAGATAAAGATGGCAATGATTTAGAATTGACCGAAGCAGAATTACATAGAAAAATTTATGAGGGAGAAAAGGCAAACACTTTACTTAGAGAAACAGGTCAAACAGTTGAGTTGATTGCAATTTATGATGAGAAATATACTTTGAGACTTAAAGGTATGAACGAGTGGGATGAATATACGAAGACTCAATATGTATCTAAACCAGAGTATTATGATTTGAGTATGTATATAAATGATAGGGCAACATTATCCTCTCCAAATTTTGAAGTCGATGGATATAAGTTTGAATATGAATTTACAGATTGCTATGGGGTGCCAAATGTAAAAGTAGGTTCAATAGTAGAGGCATTGAGTAATTTGTCAGGAGATATAGTAGAATATTATGCAGAATTTACACCAAACAAATATAGTGTCAAGTATGACAAGGGTAGCGACTTGGCTCGTGAAATAAATGGTGGAATGCCACAAGTTAATAATAAAGAATTTGGCACTCTCTACGATGTGGATCCTATCCGTTACACACTTGATAATAACAATTTGGAATACTTTGTTGTGGAGAGTATAGTAGATAAAAATGGTAATTCTTTGCCAGATGAAGATGTAATAAGGCAAAAAGTAAATGTAAGTGATGGATATAAAAACCTATCTTCTATTGATGGCTCAGTTGTTACCTTAAAGGCAGTGTGGAATAATATAAGATATTCAGTAGCATTTAATCCAAATGTTCCAGAAGGCTATACCCTTGATAATCCAAATCAAGTAATACCTAATATTGACTTTGTTGGTGGAGAAGAAAAGATTATACCAGATGATGAATATACAATTAAAGGATTTAAATTTGTTGGTTGGGGATTGACTGCGAATGCTATGGCAGCAAAGTTTAACAAAGGCGATACACTATTTGGGCTTGCGAGAAATAATGGAGAAGTTATTAATTTATATGCTATATGGCATTCAATGACAGGAACTATTTCGTTTGTCAGAGGACACTATGATAGCGAACAGCTACAATCTATTAATTTGAGTGAATCAGAAGTAAAATTGGCACCTGTTCCAAATGCAAAACAAAACTCTACTGGGGATGAATTTGTATATTATATAATTGATCACATATCAGATATAGATGGAAATAATTATGAAATGACAAGAGAGGAACTACTTGCAAAAATACCATCAGGCACACCATTAAATACTTTACTTAGAAATCCTGGAGATACAGTTTACTTAAAGAAGATATTTAATGAGCCATATAAAATTACATATAAAGCAGGGCAGATAAAAGATGCAGACGAGAAAATATTCTATGGTTCACCTGATAATATTGAGAGAGAAGTATATATAAATGAGAGAATTGAAGTAGAAGCATTTGACTTTAACATTAATACAGGATATGTATATACTGATGAATATGAGTATGGTTTAGAGAGAAGTACCACAAAATATAATTGTAAAGCAGGAGACATAGTTGATGGACTTGGAAATAGCAAGAGTGCAGTAGTTGTATTTAGTCCAAAATATAAACCAATTAATTATAAGATACAGTATACACCAGGAATAGAGGGAACGACGAGAACAATAAGCTCAAAGACAGCAACTTATGATGACAAGGGTTATGTGCTATACAATGGATACACTGTTCCAAACTCAAGTTATAGATTAGATTATTTTGTAGTAGAAACCATAGAAACCCCAAGCGGCAAACTAATAACAGGAAACAACACAGGTAGAAAAAAAATTAGACTACAAGAACCTATATATAATTTAACTACAATAAGTGATGCAGTAGTTACTCTAAAAGGTGTATGGACAAATACAACTTATGATATAGTGTATAATCCAAATGTGCCAAGTGGCTTGACACTTTCAGGAAAGACTACAATGGATAAACAAACTGTCATTGCTGGCAACACCGAGAAATTATACAAAAATGAATTTACTATAAATGAATATAAATTTATGGGTTGGGCTTTGAGTCCTACAACTACAAGTATAGCTTATGAAGATGAAGCTAATGTATATGGACTTGCCAAGAAAGACAAAGATGTAGTTAACTTGTATGCCGTATGGAACAAATTGATAGGAACTATTAAGTATGATTCGGGAAGTAATAGTGAAGAAGAAATAAGAGACTCACAGTCAAATGAAAATGTAAGACAGCCAGAGCTTGTAAATGACAATGGTGCAAAATTCTTGTATTACATTATTGATAAAATAACAAATAGCAATGGTGTAGAATATGAATTAACAAAAGAAGAATTACTACAAAAGATATATCCTGGAGAGATTATAAATGATTTGATTAGGAATAATGGAGATACAATAACTCTAATAAAGATTTATGAAGAAGAATATTTTGTCGTTTACCCACAGGATGTAAGAATAGATATAGATAATCAAAGCCATATAATAAATCCAGAGGAGAAAGAAGATATAGTATATATCAATGACAGATATGTTATAGCATCTCTAAGCTATGTATCAGAAACAGGATATTTATTTAACAATACATTTATAAGTGAAGTAGATGAAAAGATATACAAGTCTGGTGATATTGTGAGAAATCTTACTGTAAATAGTGAAAATCGCAGCATACTAATACCAAATGTAACTCCTGTAGAATATACAGTTCGTTTTGACAAAGGAAATAATAATGCGACAGGAAATATGGGAGCAATGACTAACATTAAGTATGACCAAGAAATTCCATTAGACAATATAGGATTTACTTATCGAGGGAATGTCATAGATTACTTTGTTGTAGATTCTATTATGAAGGCAGATGGCACATATTTAACTCTTACAAGTAGTGAAAGAAAGAAGATAGTAGTTGGTAGCAGTTATCATAATCTAACTAAATATGATGATGCAATAGTTACTTTAAAGGCTGTGTGGTCAAATGTAAAATATAATATAGTATTGCATGCAAACTTGCCAGATGATGCAGAATTATTAACAGAATTTTCAATAAGCACAATATCAATCACAGGTGGGGAAGAGTATTCGATTGATACAGCACCATTTGAAGTAAAAGGATATGAATTTGTAGGATGGGCTATAAAAGAGGGAACTGATAAAGTTGAGTATATAAAAGGTGACACTTTATATGGGCTCGCAACGAAAGATGATGATGAGATTCATTTATATGCCGTTTGGGAGACACTCTTGGGATATATTGCATTTAGTCCAGGGAATAATAATGTAGAAACTATACCAACAATAGATACAAATTATAATGCAGGACAATTGTTGTATCCAACAAAGAGAACAAATGATGCTGGAAAAGAGTTCTCTCACTATATAATTGAGTCAATAAAAGATAAAAATGGCAACCTTTATGAGCTCACGGACAGAGAATTGAGAGAAAAAATTTATCCTGGTGCTATGACAAGAGATTATATAAGAGCAAAAGGGGATACAGTAACATTACTTAAAATATTTAAAGAAGAATATACAATTTTAATACATGGGCAAGAGTATACCGATACAAGTGGAAATGTATTCAAGGCAGAGCCAGAGAACATTAGCAAGAAAGCATATGTAAATGATAGAGTCCAATTGCTTGATGAAGTATTTACGATGCCAAATGGTGGATATAAATTTGCTGGTACTGTATATGTTGAATCAACACAACAAGTGCATAGATATGATGAGTTGAGAGCAAATTGGACTATAGAGGGAGCGGTAGTTGTAGGCAGAGCAATATTTGAACCTATTACTTATAACATTGTATTTGATAAAGGGAATGATAAAGCAGTAAGTAATACAGCAACTATAAGAAATGTAGCATATGGAGATACGAGAAATATAGCACCAAATATCACATATACAGGGCATCAATTAGTGGCATTTAAAATTGACAAGATGCAATATGCAGATGGTAGTTTAGTTCCAAAAAATCTATATGAAGAAATAGTTATAACAAGATCTGGAAATGGAAATTATAGTATTAATAATTTAACCAATATTGATGGTGTCACAGTGACTCTCAAAGCATTGTGGGATGGATTATCATACACACTTAGATTTAATTCAAATGCTCCAAGTAATTATGTGGCAATAGGAACTATGGATAATCAAATCTTTAAATCTACAGACAGAAAAGCAATTAGTCCAAATAGATATGATATAAAAGGACTTGAGTTCAAGGGTTGGGCACTTTCATCAACTGCAACAGAAAAAGTATATGATGATGAAGAAGTGGTCATAGGCCTCGGATCAAGAGATGATGATATAATAGACTTGTATGCTGTTTGGGGTATAGCAGAAGGTACCATAGTATATCAAGAGGGACATCTTGGTATACAAAGTAGAGAACCACAAAACACTGCTGATAATTCGAGAATTGATAGCGGGCTTGCAGTAAATAACAATGGAGATCAATTTGTATATTATATAATCCAAAGAATTATTAGTAAGGATAACGAAGTATATACATTGACAGAAGAAGAGTTGATGAAGAAAGTGTATGATGGAGATGATGCAAGAAGTTTACTCAGAAATCCAGGCGATACAGTAGTGTTATTAAAGATTTATCAAGAACCTTATAATGTAGTAGTAAATGTAAATAATACCGACACAACAGTGAGTCCTATTCCATCAGGATATACAACACAAATTTTTGTAAATGATCGAGTAAAATTATCAGTGCCTACATTTACAATGGATGGATATAGACTACTCTCTATAACAGGTGAAGATGGGCAAGATTTCTCAACAGAGAAAGTAGTAACAAACTTAAAACAAAATAAAAATGAAACTTATTATATTAACTTGAATTGGGAGAGTGCTTCATATAATGTAGTCTTTGATAAGGGGGCAGATGAAGCATATGGCACTATGCCAGCACAAAATAATCGTAGATATTCGCAAATTTATACATTACCAACAGAAAGATTTAAATACGATGACCACGAACTTTTATACTTTGTAGTAGATAAAGTCCAACTAAAAGATGGCAGATATTTAAGTAGTGGAGACTTTGAGAGAAGAATAGTGAGATCAACTTATTCAGAATTATCAGAGTATGGTGGGTCGACTGTTACATTAAAGGCAATATGGAGTAAAGTATCTTATGACATTGTGTTTAATGCAAATGTTCCAAGTGGAAAAACTCTAACTGCAGATAGTGTGCCAATGGCAAATCAACATGTTGAGAGTGGAGACCATACACTATTAAATGAAAGCACATATTTTGTAAAAGGATACAAACAAATTGGTTGGGCTACATATAGCAGTGCAAAAGAAAAGGCATATGACTTGATAACATATGCAAATGGTATAACAGATGTTGATGGTGCAGTAGTTAACTTGTATGCAGTGTGGACAGCTATAAGCTATAGAATCACATTTGATATGGCAAATGAAGCATATGTGGGAAGTGTACAAGATACTGAAATTAAATATTATGATATCTCATATAACTTACCACAAGTTCAAGCAGCAGGTGGACAAGCTATTGAATATTTTGTCGTTGACAAAGTAGTTGACATGTATGGAGTAGAATTAAATAAAGACTTGTATGAGAGAAAAATAGTAAATATTGGAATACCATATTCAAATCTAATAGATAAAGATAATGTAACAGTAACTCTTAAAGCAATATGGAGTAATTTGAGATATGAAATTAAATTTAATATAAATTTACCAATAGGATATTTACCTGCAAATGGCAGTGCAGATATGTTAAATCAAGAATTTATAGGAGGACAAAAACAAAATCTAAACCCAAATACATTTAAAGTAAACTATCATAGCTTTAAGGGTTGGGCAACTGCAAGTAATTTGACAAGAATAGCATATAGCAATACGGAAGAAGTATATGGACTTGGGACTAGGGATGGAGAAATTATTAACCTATATGCTATTTGGGAAAAGATGCCATATGACATTGTTTACTTGCCAGGACATAACGGAACAGGTGCTATAAATAACCCATCAAGTATGGATATAGCTGCAAAACCTGATGGTAGTGATTCAGAGGGCATAGGAATTAGGAATTCATATAATAAAGAATTTATGTATTGGGCTATAGACAGCATAGTTACAAATACAAATAATAGTATTGCACTCACAACTGAACAAAAGATAAGACAAATTCATCCAGGTGATAATTTGTCCGGTATAACTACAATAGAAAATTCTACTGTAAGGTTGATAGCGATTTATAATGAACCATATACATTAATTCTGGAAGGAAATCCACCAACGAGCAGAGTAGAATCAACAAATAGGACAAGTCCATCAAATATAGTCAAGACATATTATATAAATGGTAGATATGAAATGCCAGAAAACACTATGGATATGGAATTAGATGGATATAAACTTAGAGGGTATAGTATAGAACAAACAGGCAATGTGACATATAATGATAATAGTATAATTGATAGAATGACAGATGTAGAGGGTGCTACTATAAGATTGTTCGCACAATGGACACCAATAACATATTCTATAACTTTTGAAAGTGGACTTAGTGATATCACTGGGACTACTATAGCAATGAATAATTTGGTATATGATGTAGGATATTATTTGTCATCAATGAGTTTTGTATATGATGCAGTCAAATACGAATTTAGTGGATGGAGAAGATCAAAGATTAGAACTAATGATGGAGAGATAGCACTAAACGATGAAAAAATATATGTAAATAAAGATTATGTATACAATTTGACTCCTTATGATAATTCCGTAGTTATAATGACTGGAATTTGGAAAGGTGCAGGCTATGACATAATTGTAGATGCTAACGGTGGTGGAAAGACAAGTGGTGGCGAAACTACACATACTATAAGAGCGAATAGAGGAGAAAATGTAAATATACCATCAAATATCTTTACGGCAAATTCTTCAAATATGTATTTATCAAGTTATAACACAAGAGCAGATGGAACAGGCACAAGAATATCACCAGGAGTTCAAACATCAGACTTAACATTAGATACTACAATTACTATTTATGCAATATGGGCTAGACAATCAAGTGGAGATTCAACTGGTGGAAGGAGTCGTGGCGGTGGTAGTAGTAGTGGAGGTTCCAATCGTTCAACTGGAGGACTACCAACTGGTGCTCCAAGTATAGTTGAAAGCAATAGTCCTATTAGCATAATAGGAAGTGATTTGTATGGCAATCAACCTATGCAGCAGCAAGGGGTACAAGTAGATTATAGAGTAGGAATGTCAGGTGGAAAGAGTCCAAAAAGTGCTGTTAGAGTAAATGATCAAGGTTCTTGGGTTGAAGATAATGCAACAGGGAAATGGAAGTATGCAGGTAATGTTTCTAATTTGTTAAGTGGAGATATACAAGATAGTTCTGTTGATTATCTTGATTCTGGTTTCTATCAAATCACTTGGAATGGTTCAAGCTATATATTTGAATTTGATGAAGGTGGATTAATGAAGACAGGATTTACTGAGGCAGAAGGAAATATTTATTATCTACTTGACACAACTGATAATCAAGGTGCACTTGCAAGTGGGAATATAAGTATCAATGGGACTTATTATGCATTTAATACAGATGGGACATTAAAGAAGGAAAACGAAAGTGTCACATCTATCGCAGGTGGTAAATGGGAATATGAACCAAACACAGGGCAGTGGAGATATCTAACAAGTGCTACAACAGATGGTGGACAAAGATATTTAGCAGGAGAAATGTTCCACATATATAGTAGTCAAGGTGATGATTATTTTGCATTTGATGAAAACGGATATATGAAGACAGGTTACATTGATTATAAAGGAAATACATACTATATGCTTGAGAGTGGAGATAAGCAAGGAGCTCTTTCATTTAATAGAAACAGTAATGAAACATATTACTTTAATGAGCAAGGAACATTGATGGCAGTATTAAAAGACAATAGTGATACTACAGGCTGGCTCTTAAATGTAAACAATAATTCCGTTCAATATATGGAACAAACTCAAACAGGGCAAGTAATGCCACTTACAAATACATATAGAAGGTTATATTCAAATGGTGGATATTATGATTACATTTTTGACAATTTTGGAAATATGAGAACAGGGCTTACAGAGTTTAATGGAAATGTTTACTATCTTGCAGAGAGTGGAGTAAATAAAGGAGCTGTCACTATTGGCGAACAAATAATCAATGGTACAAAGTATGTATTTGGTAATGATGGAACACTGCAAAGTGCAGATGGCATAGTATATAGTTTAAATGGCACAATTTGGAGATAACAAACAATCGCAGGGCTTCGTAGGGGCGAAGCACCGCGAGCCCACAGCAAGATAGTAGAGTTAATTTGTAGGGGCGAACCTTTGGGAGCCCGTAGCAAGATAGCAGTGTTCGCCGTAGGGGCGAAGCATCGCGAGCCCAAAACAAGATGGTAGAGTAAGTTGTAGGGGCGAAGTACCGCGAGCCCGTAGCAATACAGTAGTGTTAGCCGTAGGGGCGAACCATTGGGAGCCCTAAGCGAGCCCGTAGCAAAAAAGTAGTGTTAGTTGTAGGAGCGAAGCACCGCGAGCCCAGTTTGTTTAAAACATAGGGGTAAAGTGTCTATGCCCTAGTAATAATAGTTGTGGGGTAGCATATATGGAATCAAATTTAGATAAAAAAGATGAAAAAGGGACAATAATTAAGCATTTAATAGGAATGCTAAAAAGTATACACAATATTCACAAAAATATAGTATAATATTTAAATGAGTTATAAAATAATTAATAGTCAAGGGATGGCAAAATCAGCAGAGTTTAAGACAGTAGATGGTATTATACAAACACCTGTGTTTATGAATGTAGGAACAGTAGGAGCCATAAAAGGTGCAGTAGATACTTTTGATTTGAGAGAGATAAACACACAAATTTTACTTTGTAATACTTATCATTTGCATGTTAGAACTGGTGATGAAAATATAAAAAAACTTGGAGGAATTAAAAAGTTTGTAAATTGGGATAAACCAGTTCTCACAGATAGTGGTGGTTTTCAAGTTTTTTCACTTAAAGGAGTTGGTAGAAAAATCACAGAAGAGGGGGTGTTGTTTAAATCTCATATTGATGGGGCAAGAATTTTTATGGGACCAGAAGAAAGTATGGAAATACAAAGTAATCTTGCTTCTACTATTGCAATGGCTTTTGATGAATGTCCCCCAGCACTTGCAGAGTATGATTATATAAAACCATCAGTAGAGAGAACGAGTAGGTGGCTAAATAGATGTGTTAAAAGAATAAAAGAGTTAAACCAAAAAGATGACACGATAAATAGAGAACAAATGCTATTTGGCATAAATCAAGGTGGAATTTTGGAAGATGTGCGAGTAGAGCATGCAAAAGAAATAGCAAAACTAAATTTGCAAGGATATGCAATAGGAGGGCTTGCAGTTGGGGAGACACATGAGCAAATGTATAGAATAATAGATGTAGTTGTTCCTAACCTTCCGAAGGATAAACCTGTATATTTAATGGGAGTAGGGACACCCATAAATATAATAGAAGCAGTGGATAGGGGAGTAGATTTTTTTGACTGTGTATATCCAAGTAGAAACGGAAGACATGGGCATGTGTATACGAGATATGGGAAAATTAATTTATTTAATAATAAATATATTTTGGATGAAAAGCCGATAGAAGAGAATTGCAACTGTCCTGCTTGTATGCATTTTAGCAGGGCATATATAAGACATTTATTAAAATCAAAAGAAATGCTTGGAATGCGACTCTGTGTTTTGCATAATCTATATTATTATAATAATTTGATGGTAGAAATAAGAAGTGCAATAAGAGAAGGTAATTGGAAAGATACGAAGAATAAATTAATAAATGATATAAAAAGTGGAGAAGAAAATTAAATTATGAAAACAAAAAAAGAAATAAATTTAAATGAAGATATAAAAACTTTCAAGACAAAGAAAAAAGAAAAAAAGAGACAAAAGCAAGCGGATAAGCTTTGGAGTGAAGAGATTGAGAGAAGAAATAAACCAATTTTACAAAAAATCAAAGAATGGTTTACTCCCAAAAAAATATCAATAATTTTGTTGGCATTTATTATTGTTGTAATAATAATAAAAACAGTTTTCCCACCTCTTATTTATAATTTATTTACAAAAAAAGAAGTTTATTATATAAAAAATAATGACTTATATGTTAGTAATGAAAAAAAAGCACCAATAGGGAGTGCAGTTTATGATCAAAGTCTTTTGATGAATGATGCGATGTCAAATAAAATAGCAAATGTTTTAAAGATGGATGAGATTGATTTTGAACCAATATATGATAAAAAAAGTGGAACAACTATCTATGCAAAAGAATACAATAAGTCAAATAATATATATACAATAGCAGCAAAACAAAAAGGCAAAGAAAATGATGAGTATGAAATAGATGGTGTAGAAAGAGGAACATATAAAATTTCAAAAAATAATGATGGAATTTTATATAAAAAATTAGAAGATGGCAAATATAATCTATATTATAGTGATTTTAAGAGAGAGAGATTATTAGAAAAAGATGTAAAAGAGTTTTTTGCTGATGATTTGCTTGACAAAATGTATGTGATAGCAAATGATGATTTATATTTTTGTGTTAGAAGTAATAATAATAAAAAAACATTAATTGCCACAAACTCTTTTATAGTAAAAGATGAGACAGATATAAAATATGATAAAATACTAGCAATCAATGATTTTAATAATATTTGTTTTGGTAAGTATACAAATGAAAATAAAACTGTATTTAGTTTATATAAAAAATTGGGAGAATCAGAACCACAATTAATATCAGAAGAATGCACAGGGGAAGTTGTATATTTTGAAAATGAAGATTATTTATACTATCAAAAACAATTAGTAGAACCGAGAAAAATAAGTGACTATGTAGAGGATGACATAAGCAATGGTGAATTTGACAAAACAGAACCAAAACTTAACGATTTTATGATGGGGCTATTTTTTGCAGTTCCAGATTATTTTTCGTATAGTGCAGCAAAAGCTGAATGGGATAGAGTGAAAAATTTTGTAAACAGAAATAAAGACACATTTGATAAATATGTCCAGCAGATTGATAGAGGAACATATAATGCACAATATAAAAATATTTTTTACTATACAGATGGAAAGAGTGATACTTTCTGTGATGAAAAAATAAAAACACTTGTCAAAGTTAATGGGTATAAACCATATATATTTTTTGAGGCATATAAAATTGATACAAATAAAAATCCAATAAAAAAACAAAAATTGTCAGATATTATTAAATCTAATTCAAACATAAGTACATATATGAAAACCATTAGAGATGAAGGAGAAGTATATAGATATATATATTTCAAAAATGAAGGGATGAGAGTGAGAAATTTGTCAGGGGATAAATTCGAATTTTATGAGGCAAAAGACAAATTGATACTCCACTCTATAAGTGATGACAAAATGTATCATACAGTATTTAGTGTAAATTTTGATAGAAACACTGTGGTAGATGCTATTTCGTATGGTAGATATTTGACTAATAATATTAGAGTATTTGCAAGTCCATATATAGATGATGTAATATATACAGTTGACTATGGAAATGATAGGTCATATATGTATGTAAATGAAACACAGATTGAGAGAGAAGTAATGACTAAGGCAACCAAACTCACAAATGATTTAAAAAATGTTTTATTTATAACAGAATATAATTATAGTAAGGGTTCAGGAGTTTTGAACATTTTTAAAGATGGAAATAAAAAAACTATTGCTGAAAATGTGTTATATACTATGATTTTATCTAATGCAAGAGATGGTGCTATTTATTATTTAACTGACTTTGATGGGATTAGTCTAAATGGAAAATTATATATGTATGATATTTTAGAAAAAAATAGTTTATTAGATGATAGAGTAAATGGAATAATAAATAAATATACAATCGATGAAAAAATGAAGTTATATAGAGAAAAGAGTAAAAAAAATACACAAAAAAGCGATGCAGGTGTTGATTTTGGTGAAAACTATTATCAAAAATTTTAGTAAAAAACTTGACAATTATATATTGATTTAGTAATATTATTAAGCTTTGCGGGTGTAGTTCAATGGTAGAATGTCAGCCTTCCAAGCTGAATACGGGGGTCCGATTCCCCTCACCCGCTTAAATGCCTAGATAGCTCAGTCGGTAGAGCAGAGGACTGAAAATCCTCGTGTCGGTGGTTCGATTCCGCCTCTAGGCATTTATAAAATATGCGCGAGTGGCTTAGTGGTATAGCGTCTCCTTGCCAAGGAGAAGGTCGCG
>CAMIYN010000004.1 GCA_946403075.1 uncultured Lachnospiraceae bacterium
ATTAAAAAAATCTCTAAAAAACTCAACAATTTATCTAAGGTTTCATATTGAACTTTCACTATTCAAAATTTTACATAATTTCATTCTAGAATCTATTCAATATTTGAGATTGTCTTAATTATACACCAACTTATTTTAAATATCAAATATAATTATTTTATACTAATGTCAAGATTTTGTATGTAAAATATTTAAAATTATATTATATATTTCTATTCCCATCATTAATTCATATTATTTAATATATCTTCTAACTCTTCTACATAAATAATATTTATATAAGTATCTCCTATCTTATATACACCTTTACTTATAGTTTCAACATCATATCTATATTTTAAAATCTCTAATATATTTTTATCTTTATATGTGAAATCAGAAAAAGAATCTTTAAAACTCATTTCCTCAGGCAATTGTTT
Source organism: uncultured Lachnospiraceae bacterium (assembly GCA_946403075.1). Taxonomy (GTDB): domain Bacteria; phylum Bacillota; class Clostridia; order Lachnospirales; family Lachnospiraceae; genus UBA3633. Next base: position 420 of record CAMIYN010000004.1, read on the forward strand.
TCCATAGTCATCAAAACAATAAAATCTTGCCTCATAGTCATCACCATATGCTATGGTATTACCAGTGAAAATTGTTAAATAACAACCGAGTGAACCACTCGATGCATTTTTAACTGACGAAAAGTTTTTTGAAGAATTAGGTTTATAATTAGAAATAATTTGAACATTTGGCTTTACATATAACCATTCAATAGGAGTATGCCCATACTTCCAATTTGATATATCAATATATCCATCTTCCTTCTTTTCTGGCATTTGAGTTGAAGAAATTTTATCTTTTATTGTATTACTATATTTTGTTAAGAGATTACTATTTATCTCATCATAATCTTCTTCATCATAAACTTCATCTATATCTTCATATTCATCATTTTGATTTTCAGTTTCAAAAAAGTCCCCTACTACCAAATTTGTTTCTGTTTCCACATTTGACTCAGCATCTGGTTCAATATTAATTTCATCATTTGTAGAATTAAAAATATTTTTAATACTGTTTTCTAAGACTTCCTTTACATTTTCAGCAACCATACTTTTTTTAATGGCAATTACAGGTCTTATTCCATCTCCAATTTTTAATTTCACATATTGACCATTTTCATATACTCTACCAAACATCCCAACCCACATAGCTAAATTTTCATTATCTTTAACTAAATCTCTCAAATAAAAAGAACCACAATTATAGAATTCACTATTTTTATCTGTCTCAACTTCTACACCACAAGAAACAGAAAATTCTGTAGCAGTTGCTGCAAGTTTTCTATTTCTCATTTTCGTAGAATCATTATCAAAAAATTTATTGCACATTTCTAAACTCATTAAAGATACTTTATCATCTAATTCGTCTATATTATCATTATAAAAATCATTCAAAAATACCAAATTATCTTTTTCAAAATCATTAAATGCTTCATCAAAAAAACCTACATTTAGCCAAGACCTAATACTTGAATCCTCCCAACTTGTATATTCATCTACTTCATTATAATTTTTACAATCAAGTATTTCTTTGCTTATTAAAAGATATGAATTATTATTCATATCTAAAACAAGCCAGTTAATTTTATCACTGTATCCAATTTCTTTGCTATATGTTCCAAATCTAATAATAGGAAAGTTAGTAATTTTGTCTATTTCTACATTATTGATAAAATTTTCATCATTATTCTTATCATTATTAGTGATAGCAAACTCAGTTGAACTCTCTATTATTGCTTCATTAGTTTCAAAATTATTTTGTGTCTCTTTCACAATTTCTTTTACACTTTTTTTAGATGAACAACTAAAAAGTGTAGTAAAAGATAAAGTTAGAATTGTTAAAATAATCAACTTTTTAATCATATATTTACTCCTTAAATATTTTATTTATAATTAACTATTTATATACTATTATAAAAAAATACATTTAATTATCAACATAATCTTATATAAGTAGTCATTCAATATATTTAATATGAGGGCTTATGAATCTGTATACTATGTTAAACTTTACAAAAGTATTTCATCTTGAACTTTGGGTTTACAAAACTTTCATACAAACAACATTTACAATTATTTTAATTTTATCCATTTAAATATAATATGATTTTACAAAATTTATAAAATCTTTTAAACATTGTTTTTCATTTTTTTTATTTGAATATATAATATTCAAATTTCTTTCACTATGTTTACTATTAAAATCATACACCAAAATTTCTTTATTTTTTTCATATTGCATTATTGATTTATAAGATACTATAGAAACACCAATACCTGCTTTTACAAGATTTATTAGTGTATCTTGTCCTGTCACTTTTGCAACAATATTTAAATTCTCCATATACACACCATAATCAACAAGTATCTTTTCAGACATTTTCCTCGTTCCGCTGCCATCTTCTCTTAGTATAAAAGGTTTTAACAATAATTCCTTAATATCTATATTGTGATTTTCGTTTTTTTCATTTTTTGTAATTAAAACTAATCTATCCTTATAAAAACTTTTTGATATAAAATTTTTATCTTTTATATCCATTCCAATCATTCCTACATCAATCAGACCTACTTTATACATTCCAAGAACATCTTCACTGTCTGCTTGTAAAATCTCAAAATCAACATTATTATATCTTTCTTTAAACTTCTCAATTAATTCTGGTAACAAGTAACCTGCTGGAATAGATGAAGCACCAACTTTTATTTGATTTTTAAATTTATGATTTAAATTATCTAAAAAGCTTTTTTCGATAGAAAAAAGTTTTTTAGCATACTCATATAGTGCTTTCCCTTTATCAGTTAAAATAATTTTTTTTGTACTTCTCTTGAATAATTCAAAATGTAATTCTGACTCCAAATTTTTAATATGAAGGCTAATTGTTGGCTGTGAAATATACAAAGCTTCTGCTGCCTTTGAAAAATTTTCATATTGAACTATATATAAAAATGATTTTAACTCTCTAAATTCCATAATATAATTTTATTAAAAAATCTCCTACAAATTTTTATTTAATCAATATTATTGTTTCAATTTTTTTATCTATCAAGTCTCTGAATTTATTCCCAAGATTTATATCTCCTACTACACTCCCATAATGAGTTGGAATAACCTTTTTAGGATTTACACTATTAACATATTTAGCTGCTTCTATATAATCCATAGTATATGTCCCACCTATTGGTATAAACATAATCTCACATTTTATATTTTTATTTTCATCAATTACATCTGTGTCTCCTGCAACATAATATTTTGTTTCATTAATTTCTAAAATATATCCAACATATCCAAATTCTTTTTTATGAAAACTTTTATTAATATTATAAGCAGGTATGCTAACCACCGAAAACTTTTCATTTTTTAAAGTAAATTCAAATTTATCTGATTGTTTTACTAGTATTTCATCTCTAAACACTAAATTTGATATTTCCTTTTTAACTACACTGCATATTGTTTTAGGATATACTATAGTTGTGTTTTGATTGATAATTCTTTTAATACTTTTTATATCAAAATGGTCATAATGGTCATGTGTGATTAAAATAAAATCAGCATCTTTTTTATCTTCATTTATCATAAATGGGTCAAAATAAAATGTCAAATCATTAATTACAATTTTTATACTACTATGAGTATTAATAAAAATATTTTCCATAATCAACCTTCTAAATTATAATGTAAATTATTCAAAGAAATTTCTATCATGTCTAAAATGTATCTAAAGCTCCATTTTATTATTAGAAATTACATAAAATAGTACTTTTAATATTTTTAATCCACACTAAACATTTATATAATCTGATAACTCATCATCTAAACCTATAGTATCTGAAATAACTTCTCCATTACTTATTCTAATAACTCTTTTATTCAATCTTGATACCATATGTAAATCATGAGTAATAACCACTACAGTCGTCCCTAGTTCATTTATATGCAATAATAAATCTATAATTTCATTACTACTTACTTCATCAAGATTTCCTGTTGGTTCATCTGCCAAAATTATTGCAGGTTTATTTATTATTGCTCTTGCTATTGCTACTTTTTGTTGCTCACCACCTGACAACTCCCTTGGAAATTTTCTTGATTTATTTCTAAGTCCAATTAAACTAAGAACCTTCATCACTCTTTTTTTAATCCTAAAACTACTTTCGCCTATAATTTCTTGTGCAAAAGCAATATTATTATATACATTTTTGTCAGGTAATAATCTAAAATTTTGGAATACTATACCAAGATTTCTACGGTAATATGGAATTGATTTATTTCTCATAAGTTCTAACTTATTTTTAAAAACTTTTATACTGCCAGAACTTGGTTTTATCTCTTGAGTTAAAAGTTTAAAAATAGTTGATTTCCCTGCACCAGTTTTCCCCACTATAAATACAAATTCACCTTCATCTATTTGAAGTGAAAAATCTCTCAAAGCATATTTATCTTTTTCATATCTAACATTTACATTTTTAAATCTAATCATATAAATTCCTCTATGCTCTTCATAAGTGCTAGTTTTATTTGATAAAAACTAAGTCCTCCTTGTAAATATGCTATGTATGGCTCTCTAAGTGGTGCATCACAAGATAATTCTATACTACTTCCTGATATAAAATTCCCTGCTGCCATTATAATTTTATCTTCATATCCTGGCATATCCATAAATTCTGGTTCAAAATAAGAGTCAACACAAGACACACTTTGTATACATTTACAAAAATTTTTAAGTTTTTTGCTATCTCCAAATTCAATGGCAAGCACTATGTCATTTAACTCATCATTTGAATTTGGATATGTTTTAAACCCTAAACTATTATAAACTTTTGCAAATAATTTAATTCCTTTCAAAACATTTGAAACTACATTTGGAGCAAAATATAATCCCTGTAATACATTTAAATTTTGTCCAAAGGATATACCTACTTCTTTTCCAATACCAGGAGCCGTCAATCTATAAGCACATCTTTCTATTAATTCTTTTTTACCTACAATATATCCACCAGTTCTTGCTATTCCTCCACCAATATTTTTAATTAAAGAACCTGCAATAATATTAGCATCTACTTCTATTGGTTCTCTAATATCAACTAATTCCCCATAACAATTGTCAACAAAAATTATTACATCGTTTTTAATTTTTCGTATATAATCTATAACTTTTTCTAAATCATTTATAGAAAATGATTTTCTCTTTGCATAACCCCTTGACCTCTGAATCATTATGATTTTTGTTTTATTAGATATTTCATTTTTTATACTGTCTAAATCAAATTCATCATTCTTTAAATTCACAAATTTAAAATTAATTCCATTTTCTTTTAAAGAACCCAATTCATTTTTCATACCGATAATTGGATTTAATGTATCATATGGCAAACCATTTATTGACAAAATCTCATCACCATATTTTGCGAGTGCTGATAATACTATATATATGGCATGTGTTCCTGACACTATTTGTTGTCTAACTAATGCATCTTCACTTTTAAACAAATCTGCATAAATTTTTTCTATAACATCTCGTCCCTTATCTGTATATCCATAACCAGTTGATGTTTCAAAATGGAAATCTGATAATTTATTCTTTATAAAGGCATTTAAAATTTTTAACTGATTATACTCTGCCTTTTTTTCTACTTCACTAAAATATTTTTTTAATTCACTCTCTATTTTTTCTACATAATTTATAGTTTTATCACTTATATTAAATTGTTTATATATATTATCTGTATACATTTAATAAAAAATATAATACTGGTGCACAAAAAATCACAGAATCAAATCTATCAAGTATGCCGCCATGTCCTGGTATTATATCTCCATAGTCTTTTATTTTATATTCTCTCTTTATAGCTGATGCAACCAAATCACCAAGTTGTGAAATGATAGAACATATAAAGCAAGCACAACCAACCCTAATTAATGAAATCTCAATATTATTTACAATATTGTTTAGTAAAACATAAGTATATATTAACCCCAAAACAACACTACCAATAACTCCGCCAATACAACCCTCGATAGTTTTATTGGGACTTAAAACATTATTTAATTTATGTCTCCCACAAAGCATACCAACACAATATGCAAAAGTATCACATCCCCAACTTGATATAAATATTACCCAAACTAAATATTTGCCATATACTCCTCTTTGAACTCTTATCAAATATATAAAACTAAACAAAACAGCAACATAAAAAATACCGAAAAGAGTGAGTGCAACATCCTTTATAGAAAAAAGTGGGAAACTAAAAATATAAAAAATTAGTAATAATAAAACCATCAGTATTATAAAAAACAATATTCCATCAACTTTAAATTGAGAAATCATTATATAATAAATTGACACAAGTAAATATCCAAGTATCCCAAGTCTATTCTTCTCTATTTTAAATACTTTATACAATTCAAATAGAGCTATAATTGACACAACAAAAGAAAAAAACCATAAAACATCACCACCTATGTATATGACAAAAGAAAGTAAAGCAAGAAGAACTATCCCACTAAGTAGTCTTTTAAAAAAACTGGATATTTTTTTGTCTTTTTTATCTACCACCAAATCTCCTATTTCTCTTTGTATATTCATATAATGCCTTATGATATTCTTCTATCGTAAATTCAGGCCAAAAAATTTCTGTAAAATATAATTCACTGTAAGCAAGTTGCCATAGTAAAAAATTAGATAATCTTATCTCGCCAGAAGTCCTAATCAATAAATCAGGGTCTTTTATATCTTTCGTATCAAGATATTTAGAAAATGTATCTTCGGTAATAGCTGTTTTAAAATTTTCACTTTTAATTTTATTTACAGCTCTAACTATTTCATCACGACTCCCATAATTAAAAGCTATAGAAAAAATACATTTATCAAAATTTTGGGTTGTGATTTCTAAATCTTTGCAACTATCAATAATTTTTTTTTCAAATTTTTTTAAATCTCCAATAAATTTAATTTTTACTTTATTTTTAATTGCTTTTTCCTTTATTCTATTTAAATACAAATTAAACAAATCAAATAACCCATTAATCTCATCATCAGATCTCTTCCAATTTTCAGTAGAAAAAGCATATACAGTTAAATATTTTATTCCTAGTCTAACTGTTTCTTCTAAAATATTTTCAAGATTATCACATCCTGCCTTGTGTCCTAAATATTTTGTGATTTTATTTTTTGCTGCATATCTACCATTTCCATCAAGAATTATAGCAACTGACTCTGGCAAATTTGCATCTGATAAATTAATCACAATTTATACCTTCATAACTTCTTTGATTTTTTCTTCTACTTCTTTGTCTATCTTCTCTATAAACTTATCAACTTCTTTTTGAAAACCATCATTCATAGATTTTATATCATCCTTTGATATAACACTATCTTTTTCAAGTCTCTTTACCATATCAAAAGCATCTCTTCTTATATTTCTAATTGCTATTTTACAATCTTCGCCTCTCTTTTTTATGTCTTTTGATATCTCTTTTCTTCTATCTTCTGTAAGCTCTGGAAATACAAGTCTTATAGAATTTCCATCATTAGTAGGATTAATGCCAATATCAGACATATTGATAGCTTTTTCAATTTCTTTTAAAGCAGATTTATCAAATGGCTGTATAACTATTACTCTCGCCTCTGGTACATTAATACTACACATCTGTTGAAGTGGAGTCATTGTCCCATAATACTCAACATTAATTCTATCAAGTATTTTAGGATTTGCCCTACCTGCTCTTATAGTGTGAAAATCACTTTTCAAATTTTCCAAGCTCTTGTTTAATTTATCCGCAAAGGGATTTAATCTTTTATCCATATTTAACCTCCACAAATTATTGTTCCAATTTTTTCTCCAAGCATAGCTCTCTTTATTGCATCTTTTTCATTTAGAGAAAAAATATGTAATTTTAAATTATTATCTTTTGCAAGAGTAATTGATGATAAATCAACTACTTTCAAATTTTTATTTAATATTTCATCATATGTAATCTTATCATATCTTTTTGCACTTTTATTAATTTTAGGATCATCATCGTAAACTGCATCTATTGATTTAGCGAGTAAAACTTCTGTGCAGTCAAGTTCAAGTGCTCTTAAAACCACTCCTGTATCAGTTGTAAAATAAGGATGACCTGTTCCACCTACAAATAAAACTACTACCCCATTTTTTAAATCAACTTCTGCATTATCTTTATCAAACAAATCCACTATTCCATCGCATTTAAAAGAACTATATAGTGATGATTTAATATTATTTTGTTTTAATAATTCTTTGAAATATATTCCGTTCATAACAGTAGATAGCATCCCTATTTGATCTGCTCTATATTTATCAATTTCTGCTATATCTCTACCTCTAATAAAATTACCCCCACCAAGAAGCACGGATACTTCAATTTTTTCCTTTAATGCCAATTTTATCTGTTCACAAATATCATTTAAAACTTTATCATCAAAACCAAATTCCTTTTCTCCCGACATCGCTTCACCTGATATTTTAAACATTATTCTTCTCATAATCTATCTCCTAATTTAATTGATTTTCAACCAAATTTACTGACACAAGGGAAGTTACACCCTTTTCTTGCATAGTGACACCATATAGTCTATCTGCATTTTCCATAGTGCCTCTTCTATGAGTAATTAATATAAACTGAGTATCATTTATTAGATTTTTTAAATATCCAGAAAACCTATCAACATTTGATTCATCAAGTGCAGCTTCAATTTCATCAAGTAAACAAAAAGGGGATGGTTTCAAATTTTGTATAGCAAATAAAAGAGCTATCGCAGTCATCGCTCTCTCCCCACCTGAAAGCTGCGAGAGATTTCCTAGTTTTTTGCCAGGTGGTTGAACATTTATTTGGACTCCTGCCTCCAATCTATCTACTTCATCATCCATTAATTCAAGAGTTGCCTTTCCTCCACCAAATAATTCCTTAAAAACTTTGTCAAATTCTAATTTTATAGATTTAAAGTTTTCATCAAATTGCTTTTTCATATTTTCATCAAGTTCATCTACAATCCTAAGAATCATCTCTTCTGATTTTTTTAAATCATCATATTGAGAAATCATTTGTCCATATCGATCAGAAATAGACTTAAATTCTTCTATAGCATTTATATTGATATTTCCAAGATCTGATATACTCTTTCTTATGGAATTAATATTATTTTTTATATCTTGAATGCTACCATATTCTTCTTTATATTTTTCTTTTGCAGTCTCATATGTTAACTCATACTCATCAAAACACTTTTGAGTTGCATCTTGTATTTTCTGTGTTGCTCTCTCTATATTTGAATTTAATTTAAATTGTTCTTGTTCTAAACTAATTAATTGATTTGCAATTCTATCTTTTGACTCATAGTATTCGTTTCGGTTTTGCAACAATTCTTCCTTCTTGTTATTATGATAAACAATGTCTTCATTAATTTTCCTTATATCATCGTTTATATTTTCTATTTCTCTATTTATATTTTCTATATCATTTTGTTTTTTCTCAACACTCTCAACTGAATCTTTCCCCTTGTCTTCAAGCCCTGCTTTTTCTTGAAAATAATTATCAAGTTCTCCATAAAGTCTATTTAGGTCAGTTGATGAAAATTCAAACTGAGAAATCATATTTGAATATTTTAATTTCAACTCATTTACAATATTCAATGTTAAAGTATTCTTTTTTACAAGCATTTCATTTAAAACATTTTTACTTTCTTCAATACTTTTTTGTAAATTCTCAAAAGCATTGTTTTCATCTATTTTTTTTTGGTTTAATTCATCTATTTCTTGTTTTTTTTCTGTAATTTTAATTTTTAATTCATCATACTCTCTATTTCTACCTATCAAATTTAATGAATTCTTGTATGCCCCTCCTGAAACTGAGCCTCCTGGATTAAATAATTCTCCTCCAAGTGTTACAATTTTTAAATTATGATTAAATTTTCTATTTAAATTATTTGCATTATCAAAATTATCAACAATAAGACATCTTGATAATAGATATTCTGCAAGTTTCTCATATTCACTATCATAGTGAACTAAATTTTTTGCTATGTCTATTACACCTATCTCATTTTTTGCATTTAAATATAAATTATTATCTTTTGGAGTTATTGAAGTAAGAGGTAGTAATGTGAGTCTTCCAAGTTTTTGTTCTTTTAAATATTCAATTATTTTTTTTGAATCTTCTATATCAGCTGTTACTATATTTTGTAATGCTGCACCTATTGCTACTTCAATTGCAATTTCATACTTAGGCTCTGTATTTATCAAATCAGCAACTACACCTTTTATTCCTATAAATCTATCTCTATTATCCATTATGATTTTCACTGCATTATTATAACCATCGTATCTTTCAATCATATTCTTGATTGTATCAAGTTTTGTTTCAAACCCATGAAAAGTTGCTTGTGAATTTAAAATACTATTATTTATAGTCTCTAACTCATGTGATTTATTTAATAACCTATCTCCCAATTTACTTATATCACTATTTAACTCATCAATTTTTATATTTAACTCATCAAGCTCTATCTTTTTATCATTTACACCTGATAGGACTTCATCCTGTTCTTGAATAGTTTTTGCTGAATTTATATCAAATAAATAATCATCTCCCATATACTCTCTAACTTTTTCAATAGCAACATCAATTCTTTGATTAATCCTAAATATATCATTATCAAGATTTCTTGTTTCATCATCTACTTCTTTGTTATTATCTTTTATTATTAAAATTTGTTTTTTTAAAGAATTTATAATACTAACATTTGTCTCAATCTTTGATACTATGTCAAAAATATAATTATTCAATACATTTATTCTATCAGTTCTACTCTGATTTGATTCTTTTTCAAAATTAATTTGTTCTTTTATGACATTAATTTTCCCTACAAAACTTTCTTTTTTTGTATTGTTTTCTGATAAATTGTCTCTTAAAACTGCAACTTCTACATCCAGTTTACTAATTTCTGTATCTATTTCATTATATTTTTTATTAAACTCTTCTTTGTTTTTATTCACTTCCTTTAAATCATTTTTTACTATAACTAAATTTTCATTTAACTCTTTTATATTCTCTGTTTCTCTATCAACTTCCCGGACAAAATAATTAGCCTCTAATAATATAAGTTCATCTCTTAATCCCAAATAGGTTTTTGCAGCCTCTGATTGCTTCCTAAGTGGTTCAACTTGTTTCTCAAGTTCAGTCATTATGTCTGTTACTCTCGATAAATTTAATTGCTCTTCTTCTAATTTTTTCTCTGCTATTGCTTTTCTTCTCTTATACTTAACTATGCCTACTGCTTCATCAAATAACTCTCTTCTATCCTCTGGCTTATTTGACAATATTTTATCAATTTGACCCTGTCCTATAATGGAATAGCCTTCTTTACCAATTCCTGTATCATAAAAAATTTCATTAATATCTTTTAGTCTACACTCTATTCCATTTAATTTGTATTCTGAATCCCCTGACCTATATAATCTCCTTGAAACTTGTACTTCATCAAAATCAAGAGATAATTTCCTATCAGAATTATCTATAACTAAACTAACATATGCAAAACTTTGTGCCTTTTTAAGCTCTGTTCCAGAAAAAATTACATCTTGCATATTACTACTTCTAAGTTGTTTTACTTTTTGTTCTCCAAGCACCCATCTCACTGCATCTGCAATGTTTGACTTGCCACTCCCATTTGGTCCTACAATAGCAGTTATCCCTCTCTCGAAGTTTAAAACTGTATCGTTGGCAAATGATTTAAAACCGTGTATTTCTATCTGTTTTAAATACATTTATTTTACTCCTAACTCTAATTTATCTATTTCTATTCTTGCTGCATCTTGTTCTGCATGTTTTTTTGAACTGCCAAAACCTGTAGAGACACATTTTTTATCTAAAAATAATGAAACCACAAATTTTTTATCATGATCTGGTCCTATCTCTTCATCCACTCTATATTCTATATCAAATTTATGCTTTGAAGCATATTCGTATATTATTGATTTATAATCAGTATCTATCGAATAAACTATTTCATCTATCAAAATTGTTCTCTTTAAAAATCTTTCAACTTCATCTATTCCAGAGTCTAAAAAAATTGCTGCAACTATTGACTCAAAAGTATCACACAAGATGCTATTATTATTTTTTACTTTTTCAATATTCTCCCCATTTCCTATGAGTAAATATTTATATAATTCTAACTTAATTGCTGCATTAGCCAATGTTTGCTCACATACTATTTTTATCCTATATTTTGTGAGCATTCCTTCATTAAAATCTTTAAAAGTCTTATATAAATAGTTTGATACAACCAACTCAACTACTGCATCTCCTAAAAACTCAAGTCTTTGATTATTTTCAAGGTTATCTTTTTTATGTTCATTTACATATGAAGGATGTGTCAAAGAAGTTTTAAGTAAATCTTTATTTTTAAAAATATAGTTGATTTTTTTTTCTAACTCATTAAACATTTTTATATCTTTCTATTGCTTTTACAGCATCACTTACTGTATGAATATTAGTTAAATCAGTATTGTTTATTTCTATCTTAAATTCTTCTTCTATACCCATAATGACTTGAAATACTTCAATAGAATCCAACATCAAATCTTTTATAAAATCAGATTCAATTGTAATTTTATCTTCTTCTATATTTTTTACAGATAAAATTATTTTTTTAATTTTTTCAAATTCCATATCTTACCCTCTCAAAGAATTATTAAACTTTTCTATTAAATTTCTATTTATAAAATTATATGCTTGTTCTATACATACACAGATTTCATTTTTTTTAGCATTACCATGACATTTTAATATCAAATTCCTACATCCAATTAATGGAGCTCCTCCATATTCATGAGCATCATATTTTTTTAATGTATTTTTTAATGATTTTTTTAAAAGTAATGAAGCAAATTTTGTCATAATATTTTTTGTCATAGCTTTTTTAATTACTGTAAATAAACTGCTTGCCACTCCTTCATACATTTTCAAAATTACATTTCCATTAAATCCATCTGCAACTAATATATCACATAGACCTTTTGTTATATCCCTTGCCTCAATATTACCAATAAAATTTATTCTACTATCATTTGATAATAATTTATATGTGTCAAGTGATAGTTTATTTCCCTTAGTCGGCTCAACCCCTACATTTAATAATCCAACCTTTGGTTTATCAACTCCAATCATTTCCGTATAATACACAGAACCAAGTATCGCATATTGTAATAACCACTCACTATCAGCATCCATATTAGCACCACTATCTACAACCAAAGTCATATTTTTTTCAGTAGGTATTAAAGTTGCTATAGCAGGTCTTTTAATTCCATCAAGAGTTTTTACATATAACTGACCAAGAGCAAGTATTGCACCAGTACTTCCTGCTGATATTATCGCAGAAATCTTACCACTTATCAAATCTTCTCCTAATCTATAAATGGTTGAATCCTTTTTTGTCCTAAGTGCCATTACGGGATGCTCATCGAGTTTAATCTCTTCGGTTGTTTTAACCAAAAAAACATTTGATGACTTTACACCATACTTATTAAATAATTCACTTAATTTATTTTCATTTCCATATAAGTAAAATTCTATATTATCAAATTTATTACTTATTTCTTTTACTGCCAAAACGAAAATTTCTTCACCATTATCTGCACCATAAGTGTCTATTCCGATCTTTATTTTTTCATCAATACACATACCATAGTATTTTAACACAAATTTATAATATTTGCTAATTTTTTACATAAAAAATGAGCTAAATTTAGCCCATCTTTATTGATAATTATTACTTATTTTCAGTTTTAACAATTATCTCTTTTTTGTTGTATGAACCACAATTTTTACAAACTCTATGTGGTAATACTAACTCTCCACACTTTGAGCATTTTACCAAATTCATCTCCCCCATCTTCCAATTGGCTCTTCTCATATCCCTTCTTGATCTCGAAGTTCTATTCTTTGGACATATTGACATAATTAACCTCCTACTAATTAATTCTAAAATCTTATTAGGCTTTCACCATTTCTCTATATAGATTTTTTTATTTACACATATGGCTAGCACTTCTATTTTCTTTTAAGTTCACAGGGGTTCTCCCCTACGAACTAACACTACTGTCTTGAATACGGGCTCGTGGTACTTTGCCCCTACATTTTTAAAGTTTTTCCCATACGGTTTTGCAGGTTCGCCCCTACGAACTAGCACTACTATCTTGAAACGGGCTCGCAATGCTTCGCCCCTACATTTTTAAAGTTTTGCCCCTACATTTTTCATTTTATAAATAATCTACTACTTTATCTGTTTTGCCACTTCTGCTGCAAAATCTTCATTTTTCTTTTCAATGCCTTCGCCAGTTTCGTATCTTATAAATTTATTAATTTTAATATTTGCACTATTTGTTTTTCCTACATTTGATATATATTGACTAACTGACATTTTATCCTCTGCCCCAATTACATATTCTTGCTCAAGCAAACATATTTCTTTTACTCTTTTATTAAATCTACCCTCAACCATTTGCATAATTATATTTTCAGGTTTGTTTTTATTCTTTTCATCATTTTTTGCTTCTTCTAAATAAATCTCTTTTTCTTTTTTTTCAAAAGATGCATCAATTTCAGTCTTATCTAAAAAAGTTGGTCTCATAGCAGCAATTTGCATACATATATTTTTTGCCATTGTTTTTATTTCATCATTAACTACATCTGTGTCTATTGAAATCAAAACAGCAATTTTACCACCTGCATGAATATAATCAAATACAAAACCTTTGTCGTTTTTTACCTTGTCAAATCTTCTTATATTCATATTTTCACCAATTACTGCAATTTGTGATGACAACTCTTCTTTAACAGTTTTTGAATTATCCAAAAACCATTTCTCTTCCAAAAACTTTTCTATACTATCACTATTACTCTTAATTGCTTGTTTTGCCACATCAAAAACATAATTTTTAAACTTTTCATTTTTTGCTACAAAATCAGTTTCTGAATTTACTTCAACTATGACACCTTCTTTTAAATCATCAGATTTTAATGTTGTAACCAATCCTTCTGCTGCAATTCTCCCTGCCTTTTTCTCTGCACTTGCTAAACCTTTCTTTCTAAGATACTCTATTGCTTCTTGAATATTTCCATTAGTTTCTACCAATGCTTTTTTACTATCCATCATTCCTGCACCAGTAGCTTCTCTCAAATCTTTTACCATTTGTGCTGTAATTTCCATAATCTATCTCCTATTCTATAACTTCTTCTTCGTTAGATATTTCTTCTTTTATATCATCTCCTACAGTATCGTTATCAGTCTCAACCGATAGAGCTTCTCCTTGTTTTGCTTCAATAACTGCATCAGCCATTCTCTCAAGTATTAACTTAACTGCTCTTATAGCATCATCATTTCCTGGTATAATATAATCTAGTTCTTCTGGATCAGCATTTGTGTCAGCAATTCCTATCAAAGTTATCCCAAGCTTCCTTGCTTCACTTATACATAATTTTTCCTTTTTTGGGTCAACAACAATGATTGCAGTAGGTAATGCCTTCATATCTTTTATGCCGCCAAGATTATCTTCTAATTTTTCTCTCTCTTTTCTAAGTAAACTAACTTCTTTTTTTGGCAACCTATCAAACGAACCATCATTTTCCATTCTCTCCAAATCTTTTAGTCTCTTAATCCTTGATTCGATAGTTTTAAAATTTGTAAGCATTCCACCTAACCATCTCACATCAACATAAAACTCACCACATCTAATGGCCTCTTCTTTTACTGCTTCCTGTGCTTGCTTTTTTGTTCCAACAAAAAGTATAGTGCCTCCATTTTTTACAATATTAACTATTGTATTGTAGGCATCATCAATCTTCCCTACTGTTTTTTGTAAATCAATAATGTGAATACCGTTTCTCGCGGTAAAGATGTATGGAGCCATCTTTGGGTTCCATTTTCTCGTTTGATGACCAAAATGAACACCAGCTTCTAAAAGCTGCTTCATAGAAATAACACTCATTTAATTTTCCTCCTAGTTTTTACTTCTGTTTACTTATGTGAGTAACCAAAATATGGCACCAGGCTCACAAAACCATAAACATAATATTCTTTAAAATATTAACATAATAATAAGTATTTTTCAAGGGTAATATAATCTAAAATTAAAATATTGAAGTTTTTAAAAAATCATATTATTTAAGGTATTTATAAATTCATATCTTTTAATATAAATATCTATATAATTTTTATAGAATTTAATACATCATAAACTAACGAAATAATTTTTAAAATATCGTTATTTTTTTTCTTCGCATTGTATGTAAGTGTAGAAGGAATACCTGATAATAATCTCATTTCACTATTATAATCATTAATTAAATCAAAAAGTTTTTTGGTTTCAAGTTTTGCTTTTTCATAAAAAACTATTTTAAAACTATCTATTTTTATTATTACATCAGTTATATATAGTGAATGTGCTTTATTTTTTATTTTAGATATTAAAATTAGATTTTTAACTTCAATTGGTATTTCACCAAACCTATCTTTCATTTCTAAACATAAATTATCACTATCTGAATCATCTAAAATTCCTGCAATTTTTTTATACATAATTAGTTTTGTTTCTTCATCTTCAATATATTTATCTGGTATATAGGCATCTATATCTATGTCAACCGTTGTATCATATGAATCAATAAAATCTTTATTATTCTTATCTCCCTCTAAATATTTTAATGCCTTGTTTAAAAATTTAATATATAATTCATATCCAATAATATCAGTATGTCCACTTTGATTAAGTCCAAATACATCCCCTGCACCTCTTATTTCTAAATCTTTGAGTGCAACTTTAATTCCACTTCCAAGTGCACTAAATTCCTTTATTGCTTTTAATCTTTTTTCACTATCAATAGTTAAATTATTTTTATATAAGAAAAAAGCATATGCCACCTTATCGCTTCTACCCACTCTGCCTCTTAATTGATATAATTGAGATAACCCAAATTTATCTGCATCATTAACTATCAAAGTATTTGCATTTCTTATATCTATGCCAATTTCAATAATTGTAGTTGTAATTAAGACATCATATATTTTATTTATATAATCATTTATAATGTTTTCTAAATCATTTTCGTTCATCCTACCATGTGAAACAGCAATTTTTGCATTAGGACAAATTTTTGAAACTTCTTCTGCAAAAGTATAAATATCACTTATTCTATTATGAATTATAAATACTTGCCCATCCCTTTTTAATTCCCTGTTAATTGCATCTTTAATTATTTCATTGTTATATCTAAAAACATAAGTTTTTATTGGAACTCTCTCAGGCGGTGCCTCTGTAAGGAGAGATATATCTCTAATTTTATTTAATGACATATATAATGTCCTCGGGATTGGAGTTGCAGTTAATGATAAAGTGTCTACATTTATTTTCATTTTTTTTATTTTTTCTTTATGTGATACTCCAAATCTTTGCTCTTCATCAATAATTAATAAACCAAGATTTTTAAAAATAATATCTTTTGACAATAATCTATGTGTCCCTATTACTATGTCAACATTGCCATTTGAAATATCTAAAATTGTTTTTTTATTTTCTTTTGGAGTTTTAAATCTTGATAAAAAATCAACATTGACTGGATATGATTTAAATCTTTCTAAAAATGTATTATAATGTTGTCTCACAAGTATTGTAGTTGGAGCCAAAATTGCTACTTGCTTGCCATCTTGGACTGCTTTAAATGCTGCTCTAATCGCAACTTCAGTTTTTCCAAAACCTACATCCCCACAAATTAATCTATCCATAATTTTTTTGCTTTCCATATCACTTTTTACTTGTGCTATTGCATTTATTTGATCATTTGTTTCTATATATGGAAAAGTCTCTTCAAATTCACTCTGCCAGACAGTATCCTTACTAAAAGAAAATCCCGTTCTTTCATTTCTTTTTGCATACAAATTTATTAACTCTTTTGCATCTTCTAAAATATTTTCTTTAATTTTATTTTTTATTTTAATAAAATCATTATTATTTAGTGAATTAATTTTGGGTTTTATTGAATTTTTTGAAGCATATTTTTGTATTACATCTAATTTTGAAACGAGTAAATATAAATTACTATTATCTGCATATTGAATTTTTATATAATCTTTAATTACATCATTTGTTTTGATTTTTTCAATACCTCTATATATACCAATACCAAAATTTTCATGTATAACATAATCTCCAATGGATAAATCCTTTATTGTATCAATTATCTCATATACGGTTTCATCTTTTTTACTTTTTACTCTTTTTCTTATTTCTTTTTTAATATCAAAAATATCACTCTCAGAAAATATAAAAAATTTATTATTATAATCTATAAAACCACTATTTATATTTCCTATATATATACATATTTCAGAATGATTTAAAGAAATATCACCACTATATATATATGAATTAATCTCATTATCTATTAATTCTTTTAAAATTCTCTCTGCTTTCAATCTTGATTCAATAAAAATAATGCCTGAGAAATTATCTAACATCATTTTTTTTAATTCTGATTTTATAAATTGGAAATCTTTTTTATTATATATAGGGCTTACTAATTTATATTCAAATTTATATAAATTTTTTTCTAAACCCAAACTCAAATAATTATCACTTAATAATAAGGATATATTAATTAAATTTTCATTTTTTAAAAAACCAAATATCTCATCAATAGTCCAAAATTCGTTTTTTTTATTAGGTTTTTTTAACTCATCTATATTATTTTCACCATTAACACTTATAGGTTCTTCTAATACTTCATATAAATAATTCATTCTATCAAAAATAGTATCAAAATTATTTATAAAAATTTTACAATCATTTTTTTTATTTAAAATTTCTAATATATTATAACAATTTTCTATATCTTTTATTAAGAATGGGTGAATTTCAATATCTAATATTTCATCAACAGATATTTTAGTGTCGACATTAAAAAATCGTATTGTATCAATATTATCATCAAAAAAATCAATTCTTATAGGCATCTCATACATAGAATCATAAATATCAACAATACTTCCCCTAATGGAAAACTCTCCAAAAGTTGACACAGTATTTACCCGTGTATATCCAATTTCTAAAAGTTTTTTTATAAATACATTAAAACCCAAATCACTATTTTTTAATATTTTAATTTTTTTTTCATTATATGTAGATGTTGACTGGACTTTTTCAAATAATGAATTTATAGTTAATATTATTGTAGCTCTTTCTTTTAATAAAAATTCAGAAACTATATTCATTCGATTTTGATAAATCGAATCACTCCCTGCAATTTGATTATTAAATATTATGTCATTTTCTTGATAATAAAAAATGTTTTCATCAAAAATTTTTAATTCATTAAGAAATTGAAGTGCTGTTAACTCATCACTGACTATAATTATTTTTTTGAAAGAATCAAAAGAAGATATAAAATATGTCCTTGCTCCTTCACAAATGTCATACACATAAATATTCCCATTTGACTTTATTATATCTTCAATTTCATCATATAATTTATTACTTTTAAAAAAATTAAGATTTTTATTTAACATTATATTTATTCATACTAAAATCAACACCATTTTTTATTATATCAATAATTGCAAATCCTGCTCTATCTGTGATTTTTTTAACTTCCATAAATTCATCTTTCATATATTTCATCAAAACAAAATCAATTTGTTTTATTTTTTCAGGCACTGGTCCTATACCTACTCTAACTTTTATAAAATCTATAGTCCCCAAATAATTAATTATTGATTTAATCCCGTTATGTCCTGCACTTGAACCTGTTTTTGTAATTTTAATTCTGCCAAAATCTATTGCTAATTCATCATATACAATGATTATATCATTATTACTAATTTTATAAAATTGTGATAATTGTTTTACAAACTCTCCACTATTATTCATAAAAGTGAGAGGTTTAGAAATTATAATATCTTCACCATCTAATTTAGTTTTACAAAATAAACCATTAAATTTTTCTTCATCTAATTTTTTTATGCAAAGTTCATCCATCAAGCTATCTATTGACAAAAAACCAATATTATGTCTTGTAAAGGCATATTTTAGTCCAGGATTACCAAGTCCTACAATTAATTTCAAAATTTCCTCCATTTTTTTTTATTGCTTTTTATTTTCTTTTTGATTATATCTGCATTTTAGTTTTATAAAAATCTCTAAAAAGCCTAACAATATTGTAGCATTTAAAATATTTTAAGAGTTTATATTATGTTAATCTATCATTAAGCTATCCCCAATCTTTTTTTGCACTCAAATAAAAAAATGTGCCTAAGAGGATTCGAACCTCCGACCCACGGCTTAGAAGGCCGTTGCTCTATCCAGCTGAGCTATAGACACATAACTAAAATATATTATCAAAACAGATATTAAAAGTCAAGAATTTAGTTTGTTTCTTTAATTAATCCTTTTCTATATACAACCAACAAATCTTTTAAATCACTAATTTGTTTCTTAATACTTTTTCCTATATCTGTATCTCTAACATATACTCTTTCATCTTTTGCAACTCTCTCTATCTCTTCAGTTATAGGAGTATTAAACTTCCCCTTTTCATATGGTTTATGCACTGCAATACTTAAATACTTTGAATCATAAATCAATGTATATCCAGCAATCCCAGTCTTTTTTTGATAACCTTTTGAAAGTCCACCATCAATTATAAATAATTTTCCATTTGCTTTGACAGGATGTTCTCCATCTTTATGCTTTACAGGAACATGCCCATTTATGATATGTCCATCACTATTTAATCCAAATTCTTCTAAAATTTTGATTGCAACTTCTTCTCTATAGGCATAAGAATAATATGGATTTTCATATTCTTTTTTCATATCTTCATCATCCAAAAAATATCTTTCAAAAGTTTTAATTTGATCTTTACCAAAAAATGGTGAAAACCTCCCACACCACATATAATACATATGATCGATGTTTTCACTATCTATTTTATTTGATTTATAATCGTTATATGCTTTACTTATCAATGAATTAAAATAATCAAATAGACTCATCCCAGAATAAAAATCATCACTATTAAAGCTTTTAATTTTATCAAATTCTCCATCATCTGTCATAGGTATTATCCCATGAAACAATAGATTATTATTATATATTTTATATAAACTGCCCTTTTCAAATACATAATTTATATGTTCTAATAATTTTTTTGAATGCATGAAACTTGATTTTAATGATTTTAATAATTTACATTCAGCATCTGTTAATTCAAGTGGATTTTTAGGATCAACAGTAGGAAAATTATTATCTTTTAATTTATACTCAACTCCATTTTCAATCAAAACTCCTTTTTCATAATCTATTTTTTCAAGAATTATTCTATCAGTCATTTTATATTCTGGATGTTTTTTTAATAATTTACCTTCTAGTTTTAATTGAATTATTTCTAGTGTTTTATGCATTTTTGCTGTCATCTCAGGTCTCACAACATCATATTCATTTTCATCCAAAATACTTGGCATAAAACAACTACAGAGATCATCTCCATATACTTCCGATGCGAATTCTGATAATTTTCGTAAATTTATACCATATCCATCTTCTAACATATCAAAACAATTATATTTAATAGCGATTCTTAAACAATTAATTATCAAAACTTCATTGCCAAAAAAAGCACCCATCCACTCCACATCATGATTTCCCCATTGGATGTCAACATTTTTTAAATTCATTAATTCATCAATAATTCTATCGTGCCTTGCACCTCTATCAAATATATCACCCACTATGTGTAAAGTATCGAGTGCAAGAGTTTGTGCTAATTTGCACAATTCTACAATATATTCTTTTGCCAACCCAATATCAATTATTGAATTAATAATTTCTTGGTAATATTTTGCTTTTTTTTCATTTTGAGTATCTAAATCCTTATATAATAATTCTTCGGTTAGATAAGCATACTTTGTATTCATTGCCTTTCTAACTTTAGACCTTGTATATTTTTCAGATAATGTTTTTACCAAAATTAGAATCTTTTTTATTATAGCAACTTGAAATTCATAAGTATTTCTATCAGTGAAATCATATTTTTCAAGTTTTTCTTTTGGAAAATATACGAGATTGGCAAGTTCCAAAATCTCTTCTTCTGTCATTTCATTAGAAAACAAAATCCTTAATTTTTTTCTTATTACACCAGCAGCAGATCTAATCAAATGAATAAAACTCTCATGTTCTCCATGCAAATCAGAAAAAAAATACTCAGTAGCTTTTGGCAAGGTTAATATGGCATTTAAATTTGCTATCTCAATATTAATTTCTTGAGAATTTTTAAATTGCTTACTTAAAAGATTTAAATAGTCTAAATCTCTCAATTAATCTCCCCCTGTTCCCTTTTTAATAGAATCTGTGCCATTAGGCCCTGCTTTGCTCACAGTTGCAACTTTTAATTTTGTATCAAAGGCTGGTCCAGATGCTGTATTATCATCACTATCTATATCATTACTACTTTCTTCATCATTTATATCTTCTTCTAATTCTTCATCATATTCTTCTGTTTCTGCCTCTGTCTCATCATCAATTAATCCCATACTTCTCCTATATTCTTGATATTGAGCTTCCTCTAAATCTTCCTCATGTTCTACATTGTATGCTTTTCTATTGAATAAAAAGTTCAAATCTTTTATATATGCAACTCTTGATGTATATTCACCATCAACTACAAGCTCAAATCTCAACTTTTTTGTTTTTTTAGGAAAAGTAAAATCCATATTTGTTCCATTGTTATAATTAAATGAATTTGTAGAATATAGTTCATCTCCATTTTCATTTGATACAATTAGTCTGCACATAGTAGTTCTATCAGAATAAGTAAAATAATGTGTTGCAATTTTCCCTCTAACTCTATTAAAATTATTTTTTGGATTTTCTACATCAAAATAAGATTCTGTCCCCTTTAAAGCAATAACACCCTTCCATTTAATTTTTGAAAAAGTTGTCCCATTAACTTTTTTACTATAATTACTTCCAGCCGTGATATACTTTACACAATTATGATCTATTGAGCTATCATACACATCTTTATTATCTTTTTCTTTTAAAACTACATTTTTGCCAAGTATTTTATTTGTAGTTCCTTCTAAATATTTATTTTCGGCTCCCAAATTAGGCAGTATTCCGTCCACATCAGCAATCCCAATAGTTCCAGAAGATACTATCCCAAAATTTGAAACAGATTTTTGAGCATCGTTATAAAATTTCATCATCAATTCATCATCTTCGTTATAAAATGTTTCATTCATATCAATTTTTTCAACATCACCATTTAAAAGAGTCCTTCTACCTACAGAATCTACTATACGATAATCTGGTGTGATGGTATCAACGAGTAATTTCCCTATTTCATCAAAATAATAATAATAACCATATCCATCATTATCATCATCTATAAGACACCAAGTCCCTTTTGGATATGTAAAATCATCATTTAACCAAATAAATCCATTTATCTGCTCTACTGGGTACCAATATGCAGCATAAGTTCTAATATTATTCATACAAAAAATTAATAATATTATGCTTACAAATAAATTAATTTTTTTCATCATATATTCTATCTCCTTGTGTATTTTTGCAAATTCTTAATTAATTCTTTTAATATATCAACAAAATAATCAATTTCAAAAATCTCATTATAAATTGAAAAAGATACTCTAATAGTATTTTCAATTAACTCTTTATTCAAACCTATTGCAGTCAAAGTATTTGACATTTTTTTTTGTTTTGAAGAACAAGCAGAACCAGCAGACACATAAATATTTTTTTCTTCTAAACTATGTATTAACACTTCTGCTCTAACATTTTTTATGCTTAATGATACAATATGTGGAATAAACACATCTTCATCATAACTATTTATAATGATACAATCTAAAAATTTATTTATTTCATTAATCTTTTCTACAAAATATTTTTTTAATTCTTTTATCTTATTATTATATATATCAAAATCATTATATATAATATTTGCAAATTTTGCAAATCCAACAATTCCTGCAGTATTTAGAGTTCCAGATCTCAAATTATTTTGTTGCCCACCGCCAAAAAGAATATTATTAATTTTTATATTTTTATTTTTGTATAAAAAACCAACACCCTTTGCTGCATGAATCTTATGAGCACTTGTTGACATCATATCAATTCCTAAATCTTTTACATCAATTTTTAATTTACCAAAGCCTTGCACTGCATCAACATGAAAAGCAATATGTTTATTTTTTTTCTTTATTATTTTTGATATTTCACTGATTTTTTCTATCGTACCTATTTCATTATTTACAAACATTATACTCACTAATAGTGTATTTTCTGTGATTAAATTTTCAAATTCATTGAGATTTATGAGTCCATTTTTATCAACATCTAAGTATGAAACCTTATAACCATTATTTTCAAGATGTTTAATAACATTCAAAACTGAGGGATGTTCAATTTTAGTAGTTATAATATGATTTCCATAATGTCTATTTGCATAAACATAACCTAAAATTGCAAGATTATTTGATTCTGTCCCACCTGAGGTCCATATAATTTCATCACTATCACAATTTATTATTTTACTTATTATTTGATTTGCATTATCAATTCTTTTTTCAGCAATATAACCAAAACGATGCAAAGAAGAAGAATTCCCATATTCATTTTGATTTATGTAATTCATTTCCTCCACAACTTCTTTTGACATTTTAGTTGTCGCTGCATTATCTAAATATATATAATCCAAAATTATATCCCCAAAAACTCTTTTTGCAAATAACTATATTCTACTAAACTATTAATCTTAATAATTTTCCCATCCATTAATTTTGCATCATAAAAATTAAAACAAGATATATTTTTATGTAATGAATAATTATATTTATTGATTACATCAAATGGCAAATTCCCTATCTCCAAAATTTTTGCCGCCAAGAAGTTTGCTGATATATCACCTATATCACTCAAATTTTTATTTTTGTTATCATATATAAATACTGGAGTTTTATAAACATTAGAAAAAGTATAATTTAAATCTGTATCAAAATATTTTTTATTAATTCTTGTATTGAAACTTGGATTATGGTCTCCAAAAAAACAAATTATAACTCTATCCCTTTCTTTATTAAAATAATCAATTAATACCTTAATTGCTTTATCAGATAGATATTGCAAAGATAAATATGTGTCAACTGAAATTTCATTATCATTTATAGATTTAATTTCTCCATCATTAAATTCCCCATAGCCCCCGTGATTTTGCATAGTTATCCCAAAAATAAAACTTTTTAGATTTCTATTTTTATTATTTTCATATTTTTCTATCACTTCTCTATACATAGCTTCATCAGAAACATAGTTCCTAATTGTTTCTCTATTTTTAAAATCATTATAAAAATATAATTCATTAAATCCAAAAAATTTATAAACTTTATCTCTATGATAATTAGTAGCAGTATAAGGATGCATAGCTGTTGTATTATAATTTAAATTATTAAAATATCTTGCTATACTATATTTATTTTTTTTAACATAATTATTATATGGCATAATTGGATATTTCATATTTCCAATAGTATTACAAGTCAAAAACTCAAATTCTGTATTCGCCGTGCCTCCACCAAAAGTATTTACATATAAATTACCTTTTGCAACATTTTGTAAACTCTCATAATACTCACAAACTTTTTTATTTGTCTCAATTTTTTCATATATAGAACCAAATGACTCATTCATAATAACTATAACATTTGGATAATCATAATTTTTAAAATTAATTTTTGTTAATTTGCTACTTTCATTTCTTATGAAATTTTCAACTATCTGTTTTTGTATTTTTTTATTTTTTTCTTTTCTTTGGAAAATTGGTATTGATGAAAAAAAGTTATATAGATATCCTTGATTTTCACCTGCCATAATTGAATAATCAAATTCTTCGTTAGAAATAAAAAATCTAAGTACAAAAAAAGGAACAAAACAAGCCCACAATATCACAAAGAGAGAAACAAAAAGTTGAAAATTTAATTTGGTAAAATCTAACACCCAATATATATATATTAAACTATTAATAAACTCAAAAATTATGTTATTTACAAATTGATTTTTAAAATATAAACAGTGGAACAAAAAAAGCATTATTAAAATATTCAATACTAAAAAAACAATAAATGATATTTTAATTTTAAATTTATAGCCACCTGCCACTTCTTTTGCAGTATTTATAGATAAAACATCAGAAAAATTTAAATTAGTTCCTCTAAATTCATGAACATAATAAAAGCTAATACCTAATATATAAAATAAAACTAATGATAATATAAAAACAAATTGTATAAAAAATATATTATAAGTTATAAATCCATCTAAATCTAAATAGTATTTAATAAAACTCGCAGAATAAAAAAGAACAAATAATAGCATTAATATCATAATAATAAAAATAGGACATAAAATATTAAATAAATAATATTTTATCTTTCTTAATTTTAACCCTTTAATACCTGCTGCCAAAATTTGTGTCATAATAAAAATATAAATTGAAAAACAAATCAATAATTTCATACTTACTCCAAATTATATAATAAAAAAGAAAGTGCAACTATACTGGCTGTTTCCGTCCTAAGTGTCCTTTTCCCAAGTGTCAATATATTTATATTAAAATCTAATGCCATATCAATTTCTGCTTTTGAAAATCCACCTTCTGGTCCTATAATTATATTTATAATTTTTTTATTTTTATCTTTAATACTACTTATTACACTTTTTGTTTTATCAAAATCTATTTCATTTTCATAAAACAATAAATTATTATCATTATCTTTTATTAAATCTATCATTTCTCTAAAGCTTATTGGATTATTTACTATTGGAATTATACTTCTTTTTGACTGTTCACTTGCTGATTTTGATATCTTATTATATCTTTCTATTTTTTTTTCTATTTTATCATTTTTAAATTTTACAATAGAATTTTTCATTTCTACTGGTGTAATTGAAAATACACCGAGTTCAACTGCCTTTTCAATAATATACTCAAATTTATCAAGTTTGACTAATCCTTGATAGAGATTTATTTTATACCCCAATTCGTTATTTTCAGCTATTTCAATTATCTCTAATAAAATCTCTCTATCGCTTATGTCTTTTACTATGGAATTATAATTTATTAATTCATCTATAACAGATACAAGTATATTTTCATTTATATTAACTCGAAGTGATGATTTTAAATGATTAAAATTTTCAATATCTTCTATATTGTTAATTATAATGCAATTATCTATTATTTGATTTTTTTTAATAAATATATGATGCATTAAATATTTTCTTTTATTACTTTTACAATATCAGTAGAAGTTATCCCATATTCTTTAAATAATTCATTTGGCTTTCCACTATGTCCAAATTTATCTTTAATTCCTATCATTTTTAATTTTGCATGTGGTTCTTCTGCTATTACTTCTGCTACTGCACTCCCGAGTCCTCCAATAACAGAATGCTCTTCACAAGTCACAATTAATCTGTAATTTTTATTTATATTGAGTAATAACTCTCTATCTATTGGCTTAATTGTATGCATATTAACTACTGCTGCATTTATGTTTTCATTAGATAATAAAGTATGAGCTTCTAATGCTTCTTTTACCATTAAACCACAAGCAATTATACATATATCTTTACCTTCTCGCAATATATCTCCTCTACCCACTTCAAATTTTTTATTTACATCCACTAAATTAGGACACTCTGGTCTTGCTAACCTTATATATACAGGTCCATCAATTTTTATAGCAGCTTCAATTATTTTTTTTGTCTCTAACGGATCACACGGTACTAAAACTGTCATATTGGGTAATACTCTCATAAGTGCTATATCTTCTATAGATTGATGCGAACCTCCATCTTCACCAACAGATAAACCAGCATGAGTTAATGCAATTTTCACATTTAAATTAGTATAGGCAATAGAATTTCTGATTATTTCATAAGCTCTCCCTGCACCAAAAATTGCAAAAGTGCTTGCAAAAGGAATAAAACCTTCTCTTGCAAAAGCAGCAGCAGTCCCAAATAAATTATTTTCTGCTATCCCCAAATCATAAAATCTATCACTAAACATCTGTTTAAATTTAATTGTCTGTGTAGCATTTGCAAGGTCTGCATCAAAAACTACTATTTTTTCATTAATCTTACCAAACTCACAAAGTGATTCGCCATATGCTTCTCTTATAGACTTACCCATAATATTACACTCCTATACATTTTAATGCTTTTTCTAATTCTTCATCGTTTGGAGCTTTTCCATGCCATTTATAATTATTTTCCATAAAATCAACTCCCTTTCCCTTTAAAGTTTCACACCTTATAAACTTAGGTTTTCCATTTGTCTCTTTTCTTAATGCATTTATTATTTCATTTACATTATGCCCGTCTACTTCAAAAACTTCAAATCCAAATGCTTCAAATTTTTTTGTAATATTTCCAAGTGAAATTATATCATCAACTTGTCCATCTATTTGTAATCCATTATTATCTAAAATATAAACTAAATTATCAAGTTTAAATTGACTTGCTGCCATACTTGCTTCCCAAACTATTCCCTCTTGGCATTCACCATCTCCAAGAAGTGCATAAACTTTATAATTTTTTTTCTTGTGCTTTGCTGCAAGTGCCATCCCAAAAGCAATAGAAGCACCTTGTCCCAATGACCCTGTATTCATATCTACACCTTTTGTCTTATGAAAATCAGGATGCCCTTGGAGTTTTCCATCAATTTTCCTCAAATTCATAAGTTCAGATTTATCAAAATAACCTAAATCAGCTAAAACTGCATA
Source organism: uncultured Lachnospiraceae bacterium (assembly GCA_946403075.1). Classification (GTDB taxonomy): domain Bacteria; phylum Bacillota; class Clostridia; order Lachnospirales; family Lachnospiraceae; genus UBA3633. The sequence goes on from CAMIYN010000004.1 coordinate 28,784, forward strand.
TAGTGCAGGACAAGAGTGTCCTTTACTCATTATAAACCTATCTCTATCTTCCCATTCGGGATTTTTAGGATTAATATTTAGGACATCATAATAAAGAGCCATTAAAATTTCTACACAAGATAGAGAACCACCAGTATGTCCTGATTTAGCATTATGAATCATTCTTAAAATACTTTCCCTTAATTCTTTTCCTTTTTTTTCAAAATCCATACTCACTTGTATAATATAGTTATTAGATTAATTTGTGGCAACCTCCAAAATTAACAGTTTTCAAAATTAAATTTTTAAAATCACTGAATAATAAAGATTTCATAGAAAACATTAGATAAATTGTTATACCTTTAGAGGTTTCCTTATTAAATAAAAACTTATTATACTTCTCCTTTCTATATTTAAAAAAAAATATAAATTTTATGTTTTATGGTAATCTCTACTGATTGACAACTTCCAAAATTTTATTTTTAAAATTGCTAGATAATAAAAACTATACAAAAAATCTCAAATAAATTACATTTTTTTATAGGTTTCTCTAATTTCTTAAGTTCAGTCTATTATACTAAAATTATATATTTTTAGCAATAAACATTAATTTTAACATTTAAGGGTAAATTCTTATTTTAAATTCCGTTTTTAATTTAAATATGCATTTTAGTTTGAGAATCATTATAATATCATAGGTTGCTCTTTTTCATTGAAAGAAGGTAATTTATGAATATTAAAGGTAGTCCACATTTAACATTGGGAGAAAAAATAGCTATATCGAAATTTTTAATACAAATTATCAAAAAGGTTCTATAGAACAAAATCATAAATTAATAAGATATATAATACCAAAGGTCATATATTTTATAATTTAAATCAAAATAATATTGATAAATTGGTTTTTCATATCAACTCTTATTACAAAGAAAACACTGAAACAACACCTTAAGTTTTTTCAAAAAAATATTTCGGTAATGATTTTTTAAAAAAATTAAACATTACCGAAATACCACCAGAACAGGTTAACTTAAAAACCAATTTACTCAATTGATTATATAACAAAATTAAAAAAATGATAGAGCAATCACTAAAATTTAAATCGGAATTTACTTTGAGAAACGGAATTTGTTTCTCTATTTGCTATGCTTAAAAAAGCACTACTATAAACCAAAATAACACTAAAAACTGATTTTGCTGTTATTTTTTTATTAAAAATATGCTTTTTAGTTTAGGAATATTCATTTATATTTTATAAACGGAATTTAATCTAAAAATCGATGAAATAATTTTGTATAAGCTATTTTTAATTTATTATACACCAAGTGCCTCTTCCAATTCATCTACACTATTAGTTTATTCATAATTCACTAATAAACATTTGCTTTAAGATCAACAATCTTGTATCCTCCCTCTCTTTGTGTCCTCCATTTATTTATTGTATAATATGCACTAAAAGCATTAACGGTAAAACCCAAATTTAATTCATCATCTTTATCAACAAAACCCAACATATTAATACTTCCAAAAGGAAAAGGAATATATATCCTGCTTAAAATCGCATCAGCACTAACTGTTGATCCAAATCCATACAAAGACGAAGCCACCCATTGAGAATTTAAATTATTAAAATTATACTCATCCCCTTTTGATACTATGATGCCTGCTGTACCAGTAATCCCATTATTTTTATTGTTACTAGAGTATTCTGAAATAAGTATGCCAAGTTCATTATAATCTAAATCCTTCGCTTCAAACTTAATAAAAAAACTTAGTAAACCTGCTTTACTCATTTTCATAAACTTATTAGCTATCCCTATACAGAAGCTTTGTGATGCAGTAGTATTTGTTTGACCTCCATTTGAACCTTTTTGTGTCCCATTAACTTTCACACTATCAGTTCCTATCATTACAATATTAGTATATCCGTTTTCATCTTTTGCTATAACAGTATTACTCAGATTTTGAGTTACAGGAAAATTCATTCCTATATTTAAAGTCAAACTATAAATCTGTGTTTCCCCATTCCATATACCATTTCTACTAAGGTATGAAGACACCAAACTATCAATTTTAGCATCAAGTGAGTTTTCAAGGGAAGACATCCTATTAGAAAGATTATTGAGGTCTGCTGCAAATTCTGCTTTCCCCACGAGATAGATTTTGATACAATAATATTTTTTCAAATCGTATCACTTAAACTTAAAAAGTTCCCACTCGGGAACTTTTTTGATACTATTATAAAGAACTTGGGAACTTTGGGAACTCGTGGGAACTTTTTAATTTGGATCTATTTTCCATTTTAATTCTTTCTTTGCTTTATCTATAATTATTCTATCTACCAGCATTGCAAATAACGATTTATCAAACTCTGTAATTTTCTTTGATGTAGTGTTTAATTTCTCTATATATGAATTTATTACTTTTTCTTTATACATTTTTGATTCTATTTTCTCTTTAAGTATATCAATCTTCTTCTGCAACTTTTCATACTCAGTTACTAATTTGTTATGCTCTTGAGTATAATCATTTTCATTTTCAGAACTTTGAACCATCAATTTATTGTCCTTTTCCACCACTATATTCTTTCGATTTATGGCTTTCTCAAGTTCTTTTTTCTCTTTTGAAATATCACATAATGTTTCTATTATGATTTTGCCTGTTTTTATATGTAAATTTTTATTAATTGAATTGAACTCTTTTATAAATAATTCTTTTATTTCATCTTCAGTTACATACCCCGTATCACATGCATCATTGTTTTCATATTTATGGTTACACCTATAAATGACTTTTTTGTACTTATCGTTGCTGTGCCATATCTTTCTACCAAATTTATTACCACATTTTGCACATACTAACTTACTACCAATTATGTCACTTGAATATCTTAAATCTCTATTTTTAATTTCAAGTTGTACCATATCAAATGTCTTTTTATCTATTATTGCCTCGTGGTCATCCAATACATAAAATTGTTCTACTTCTCCTTTATTTTTTACTTGCTTTTTAGTTAAAAAATCTTGGGTATAATGCTTCTGCAATAGGGCATCTCCTTTAAATTTTTCATTTTTAAGTATTGACATAACAGTATTTGGTAGCCATTTATCTTTTCCAGCTGGCGATTTAATATGTCTTTTCTCAAGTTCTTCACTTATTTTATATGTTGAACATCCAAGTAAATATAATTTATATATGAGTTTTACAGTTTCAGCCTGTTCTTTATTTACTACAAGTTTTCCATTTTTATCTCTATCATATCCTAAAAAGTTTTTAGTTGACATTCGCACTTTTCCATCAGCAAACTGCTTCCTAATCCCCCAAGTAGTATTTTGCGAAATGCTCCTTGACTCTTCCTGCGAGATTGAACTCATTATTGTTAGTAACAATTCGCCTTTTCCATCAAGAGTTCCTATATTTTCTTTTTCAAAGAATACTTCTATATTCTTCTCTTTTAATTTTCTAATTGTATTTAGTGAATCAACTGTATTTCTTGCAAATCTACTTATTGATTTTGTAAGTATCAAATCTATTTTACCATCAAGTGCATCAGCTATCATTCTATTGAAACCATCTCTTTTTTTGATACTTGTACCACTAATTCCTTCATCACTATATGTATCGATATAAATCCAATTTTTATTTTGTTTTATATAATTGGTATAATAATCAACTTGGGCTTCATAAGATGTTGCTTGTTCTTCTGAGTCAGTTGATACTCTTGCATAAGCCGCTACTTTCTTCTTTGCTATCCTACCAAGTGTTAAATTCGTATTATTATCAAGTTTTTTTGGTATGCATGTGACATTTTTAGCAGTTAGCACTCTTTCCATAGTATCTTAAAGTCCTCCTTTTTAATATCATTTAAAGCTTTAATCTTTGGTCTATATCTTTTCCCATTAGGCTCAACAAGATCAATTTTATTAAATACCATTCTATCAATTTTATCAATATCAATATCAATTAAAACTTCCTTTAATTTTGTAATTGGTACAAGACTTCTATTTTTACATTTACCATTAAGGCTTCCTTTACATCTCAAATTATCACTTGTCTTTAAAAATGGACTATTACAAACTGGACAAATAACAAGATTTGAATACCAGCAACTACATTTTTTATTTATATTTCTATTTTCAGCTAATGCTTTAATCATTATTTGCACTTTCTTATATTCTTCTTCACTAATAATTGCTGGATTAGTTCCTTTAACATAATATTGTGGAAGTTCTCCTTTATTTCTTTTCTTATAATGAGTCAGAGTATTTGCCACATAACTCTTCTGCAATATTGAGTCACCCATATACTTTTCATTTTTTAATATGCATTTTATACTTTCATAACTAAATGCATTATTTTTTCTGGTTTTAATACCATAATTATTTATTATCTTTCCTATCTCAGTATAACTTTTACCATCTAAAAACAATTTAAATATTTCTCTTACAAGTTTTGCTTCTTTTTCATATATTTCATATTTGCCATTTTTATACTTATAACCAAATGTTTGTCTATACTGGTCTTTTCCCATCTGAAACATTTTTCTACGTGACCATTTTTGATTTTGTGATATTGACTCAGATTCAGATTGAGCGAATGATGCAAGTATTGATAGCATCAATTCCCCATCAGAAGACAAAGAATTTATTTTTTCTTTTTCAAACCTAACTTCAACATTAATTGATTTAAGCATACGAACTGTATTTAATAAATCAACAGTGTTTCTTGCAAAACGACTTATAGATTTTGTAAGGATTAAATCTATTTTTCCAGCTTTCGCATCATCTATCATTTCATTAAAAGCTTCTCTCTTTTTTGTACCTGTACCACTAATTCCCTTATCATAATATACTTTTACAAAATCATAGCCTTTTGTATTTAATATCATATTTTTATAATAACTAATTTGATTAGCAAGTGAATTATTTAAACTATCACTATCAACTGATATTCTTGCATATGCTGCTACTTTTTTATGAGGTTTTATTATATTATTAAGTCTATTAATTTTTTCAATTTTAATTAGTTTTTTCATAGTGTAATATATCACTCTAAAAGACATATAAGTCAAGTTAATTAGTCAGATAATAAATCGAAATATGGCTCAAATTCTGCCTTTATTTTTCTTATTACCGTGTCACATTCAACTTGACTTAAATCACCATTTGATTTTAAATCCTTTAGCATCTGTTTAGTAAAATAATAAATTATCTCATTATCAAACTCTTTTTTTGTCATTTTTTTGCATCCTCCAGTATTTTACTCTACAGTAATCAGAACAGAATTGTTTTTCTTTTTTTCCAGCTATAGATTTAATTTCTTTTCCACAAGTTCTACAATGTTTATCTAATGACACTTCATTTGTATTTACTATGTTTATTTTGTTTGTAATTTTGTTTTTATATCTAAATATTTTTGATTTAACAGTTCCGACTGGAATATTTAGTTTATCGGCTATTTCATCATTTTTTAATCCATTCTTCTTTAATGCTATGATTTCATCTATTATTTCCATAAATTACTCCTCGCTTGTCTTTTTACCGACTTGAAAGTCATCAACTAACGATTTCGCTAAATCAATTTTATTTCTTAATGCTCGTAGAACTTTTTTGTCAATTGTATTCTTACAAATGAGATAAATATAGTGACAGTTTTCTTTTTGTCCTGCTCTATGAATTCTTGCTTTGCACTGCTCAAAATTACTCATTGAATAGTCCATTGAATAAAATATCATAATGCTTGATTCTGTGAGTGTTATACCGAGTCCACATGTAGCAATTTGTCCTACAAATACTTTACAATCATCATTCTCTTGGAAGTTTAGAATCTGCTCATCTCTATTTTTTACATCGCCTCTTACCACTGCATACTTTATTTTTTTAAGTTGCAGCATATTTTCTATTGCATCAAGCTCATTGTTAAATCTTGCTATTACTACAACCTTTTTATCTTCTTGTTTTGCCGAATCAATTATATCTATTAGTGCTTCCATTTTTACAGTGCTGATATTAGTTGACTCTGTATCATTGTCATTTGGTAGATAACCACCTGTCACCTGCGAGAGCCTTAATATTTTAGTTAAAACATTAGTGACAGTTAGTTCTTTGTCATCCTTAAATCTTGCAAACATCTCATCTTCAAGTTGTTTATAAATTTTTCTTGCTTCAGGTTCTAAATCAAGAGTTCTTACTTCTTCCGTTATTGGTGGAAGATCAAGGCACTCATCCTTTTTAACTCTATAAGCTACTGACATAAATTTGTTTTGGAATTCATCAGTTAATGCCTTTTTAAATATCGGTGTATGCATTCCATATCCACCCATCGTGAAATAATAATTCCTCCACTTATAAAAAGAGTCTCCAAAGATTGATTTATCTAAATATCTATATTGACTAAAAATATCAATTTCTTTATTTGTGATAACTGTGCCAGTTAGTAAAAGTTTATATTTCGCCCTATCACCGAGCTCGTGCATTCCTTTACTTTGAGAACTACGATTATCTTTAAGTTTGTGTCCTTCATCAGCAATAATTAAATCTGCATCATATTTAAATAACTCTTCTTTCATTCGCCAAGCAGACTCATAATTTACTATCGCAATTTTTAATTTCTCATCATCCTTAAATGACATCAGTTCTTTTCTTTTTTTAGTGAGTGTCCCTTTTAGAACCTTTAAATCATACTCGAAGTTTGCAAACTTTATAAACTCTTGCTCCCATACACCAAGAATTGAGAGTGGTGCTACAATTAGAACCTTATTTATTTTGTCTTGCTGATAAAGTTTCCCTGCTATTAAAATACTTGTTAAAGTTTTGCCTGTTCCCATTTCCATCAATAACGCAAATCCTTTACTGTAAAGAGATGAATTATTGAATCTATTTACTGCTAATTCCATTCCTTTAATCTGATGTTCAAATGGTTTTACTTTTATAATGCTACAATTTTCCATAGTTACTCCTTAACTTCTTCTACTTGGATCTTGTCAATTTTTTTAGATGGATTAAGAACTATTACTTCACAAAAATCTCCAAACAAAAACTTCATAAACCTTTCTCTTACTCTTAAATGCCTACTCTGTAGAAGTTCTTCTCTTCCATTTTTTGTTTCCACCAATACTTTTACTGAATGTTTCATTTGTTTACACCTCCTATAACTTACCGAGATTTAATACCTCTACTACATAGACAAATTGCCTACCCCCTACCTAAAAAGCCATTAAAAACAATAAAAAAAAGACCCCTTTTACAAGAGGTCTACAATCGATTTAATTTGTTGATTTGTGCCATTTCTATTTGCCCAGCGATACTTATTATCTCTTGTATCGATATGGACAAACTCCTGACTTCGATTTAAATAAATACCAATGCCACCAAGTCCATTAAACTCTGCAAAAAGTGCAATGACTATAGGTTTAACACAACTGCAGTAAATATCAACTGCCTGACCTTTTAAGTGGTATGAATTATTAGCACCGCCACATTGTTTGTTGTAGCTGTCAGTCCTGTATCCACTTAAAATAGTTATTGGCTTTCCGAGATAGTTTCTTAACTCTTGGAGTTTTTCTACAAGGTTTATATCAATTAAAACTTTGTCAGAGCCATCCTTACAACTAAACTCTTTGACTTTGAAATTTGGTGACAAATTTAAATCGCCACTTGTTTTAATAGAGAACTCTTTAATCATTCTGCACCACCTTCTTTCTTCGTTTTACAGCTTTGCCACCACCTACTTTTATTTTATTAAATGGCAGTGTGCTACCAGCTCTCGCAATTTCCATATTTAACTCTTGAACTACTTGAGCTATGTCTTCCTGTTCTGCACCACTCTCTCTAAGTTCTTTTATAGTTCGTTTTAGTTCTTCAATTCTTGTCATTTTCTACTTCCTCTTTTTCTTCATTGATTTTAAGTTTGTAAAGTAGCACCAGCTCCGTTATACAAGTAGGAACGAGTGCCAAATACATCTCTACTGGATATGACCCTTTAATGCAAAAAATCACGGTGTATCCCACCGTGATTAAAATAATAAATATGATTAGTCCTATAAGGACTTTTTTACTGAATCGCATGTGAGCCACCAAGTAGTGAAATAATGTCTTTTATTGTTTTTATTACTTTGTCATATCCTACCTGTGAGCCACAGCCACAAGCAAATACAAATAAAATTCCTGCAACTACTACTTTTAGTAAATCAATTTGCAAATTAGCAAACAATAGAAAACATAAATAAGTTATTATTGCAACTATAAAAGTGAAAAATAATGAAAAAATCTCTAAAGACTTAAAAGCTTTTTTTATTGTTTCTTCACTGACAATTTTTTTAATTGCCTCAATAACAAGTGCTGTGATTAAAGAAACCACAACCATTAAAACTAACAAAAATAAAACAAAATTTAACATAAAAATTCCCTCCTAAAATTATTATTTTGAAATTGGTAATTCTAAAAATTCTTCTCTGAGTTTATCCATAAAGCCATTAGCACCAAGTGTATGATATTGCTTGTAGCAATTTTCAAAGTTTTCTTTAACATGGAGTGGTGCATAGCCTTTTTCCATATACTTGTAATAGTCACTAATCATCTCGGCACGGAGCAATGCTTGAAGTCCAAGCCTTAATGATTTCTCTCTTTTGTAAATTAAACCCACAATTGTCAGTATGCTCGGCACACCAATGATACTTATAATTTGATAAAAACTCATACTATTCCTCCATTATTTGATTCAGTTGCTCATTACTTAAAATCTTTAATTTTGCTAATCTCTTGAATGCTGGTTTTGATATCTTTTTACTTGTATATGCTTTCTTTAATGTTGACTGACTAAAAGTATTTATAACCTGAGATAACAAATCATTTATTGAATATCCCCCAAGCACCAACTCACAGGTTTCATTCCCTATATTTTTAAGACTAATGAAAACATTACATTCATCTGATAAATCAAGCTCACTTTTGTCATCCCCAACATAAGATATGACAATATAAGTTTGGTCTTTTACAATCAATGGTAGCACTTCATCATATTTAGCATTCAAATTAAAATACCAAATCGGTGTATCAGCATTACCACCACTATAACTAATTAAATCAAATTCCCTTTCTCCAATTTTTAACTTATTTGACATTTTATATACCTCCTATTTTAATTTTGCCCTAAAAATTCTGACATCATATTGAATTGCAGGCGGTGAACTCCAACCCCAATACTGACCATAGCCATATGATGTATTAAAATTAGCACTTGCAGAACTAATTATTCTCTTAAAATATGCATACCCTCTATCAATAAATAACAATTCAAAACCCCAACCTGGTCTGTAACCATATGAATAACTAACAGGAATACTTAATAAAGTCATTTTCTTATTGCCCTTGAAATCAAATGATGTAAAATATGTTTGATATGTAAGTGTTTGTCCTTCAGCACATAAATGATTAAAAGTATTTTTATATAAATGTGGCTGAATAATAATATTTGAATATGGATTTGTCATTATTATTTCTTTTGTACCATTTTTTATTTGATATAAATATCTATTTTTATACCACTGCATTCCATCAGTCATTAGAAGTTTTCCTTTTGTTTTAAATAATAATGTCGGTCTATATTCCCCACTATAGTAAGGGGAGTAATCTGCTTTATTAATATTTAACAAACTTGACTTATCTTCCCAACCACTACCATTCCATCTATATAAACTATCAGCACCACCAAAGTATGATGAGCTTGTTGAATACTCACTTGCAACCCATACACTACCATCGTAATCAACTATTGTAGCTAAATATCCTTGACTATATCTTCTCTTATCATTTATAAACCACATTGAATGAAGAAAGGTTGAAATTGTATTTATTTGAACAGCATCTCCTGCTCTCCAATTTTCATTAAGTTGTATATACTCAAAAGTTCCACTATTTGCTACATAGTTTGCATTGCTACCCTGCCCTACTATATAAAGTTTATTTGCTTTTTCATCAACGCACATACCTGCTTGAGTATATCGATATGACACTAAATTAGTTCTATAAAGAATATTTGTAGCAGGATTAAAATAAACTATTTTTGCTCCACCACTAAAAACATTTGTCCCATATACTGTCGTTCCATTAGTCCCATTATTATCACAACCATTACTATGACCTACATACCATTCAAATCCCCACCACATACCTTTATACTTGCAGAGCAAATTAAAATATAAAAGTCCTTCACAATAACAATTGCTACCAGCCCAAGTCTTCAAATAAGAGTATATTGAACCACTATAAATAGTTGCAACTTCTTCTAAATTTGTATCAATAGAATATGGCTCTTCTCTATCTTCATATTGCTTTAATCTAATTTGTGACATATCTAAACTCCATAAATAATTATTTGAAATGACTGTGTTATTGGCTCATTTGTATAAACTTTAATCTTATCCTTCATACTTTCAATCTTTGTTATTTTTTTAAAGTTTTCTTTAAGTGTTTCGTTTGCATTGACATTATAAGTATTTGGTCTAACATAATCCGTATCACTTAATCCAGTAAACCCTACATACATACCATAAACATTTATTTCTATCGTGTAGTAATTATTACCATCAGAATCAGTATTTTCTGTCCAACCAGAAATAGGAATAGTGATAGTTTTATACTTATCTTTATCGCCCATTATTAAATCAACCCAGTCATATGTTCCATAAATAGATATTATTTCTATGTATGTGTCTCTATTAAAATAATAGTATCCTATGTTTGAAGAATTTAGTGATGGCATCCACGATTGTTTATTCATTACTACTTCTTCCCAAAAATATATTATTAAACCACCACTACCTGATGTTCTAATATAATATTTATCAACATCAGTAGCATAATAACATCTACACCCACCAGTTCTTGCGTCTGGTCTATCTTCTAATAATCCTTCTTGATAAGATATTGAACCATCTTGTGTGGTTGCTACTACTCTTGATAATACTTCTTTTCTATTTGATATAAGATAAAGACTATATTCATCACAATAATAAATCTTGCCCATTGTTTCTTCTGATGCTTCAGGCCTCATGTAATAATCAAATGACACAATTTCCATTTTAGATAAATCAATATCTTTTCTTAAATTTAATAAGTCAATGCTTGTTTGTAATTGTTCCCAATTAAGTTCTCCTACTTTTGTAATTCCAATATAAATAAGTTCATTTCTTAAAGTAATATAGTATTTATCTGCATAGTATTTAATAAATGGTGGTCTCTCATAAAAATCATAATGAATAACTTCTATCTCTTCCCAGTCGTTTTTATCAAAATATTTTAGTTTCCTACTACCAACACAATAATAATAATTGTCATTTTCAACAGAATACAAACTGATGTTTTCACCATTGCAAATTCCTATATTAGACATCTCTATAAAATTACCATCCTCAAATCGGAATAATTTATAATTACTATTATCAACATAGCAAAAAACAAGTGTTCCTTCTGCAAAGCTACCACTTGGTTCTAATGACCCTTCAATCAAAACAAAATCAGTATCTATAGTTTTTCTACTTCCCTTATACCATTTATCAGTATCCATTGTATGTTGATATGAAAGCCAATCACTATCTACATTAAATGTTTGATTAGTTCTATAGCTTGGTAGTTGATAATAATAACTTCCATTTATTTCTCTTAAATAAAAATATTTTTCAGTATCTTTGCAATAAAAAATATGAGCTTTGTTTTCTTCCGTAGGTTCTGGTAGATCTTTTTCAGTATCTACCTTTACAATATCTCCCATATTAAATGCTGCATCTAAGATGTCCATATTGTCATTTTCATTTTTTATATCATAGTCATCATTATCAGATGGTTTCTTCAAATGCAGGTTCTTTGTGTATTCCATATCTATCCTCCAAAATATTTAGTTTTCATATCATAATGAGTAAAACTATTCAATTCTTTATAACTATACTTACCCTTAAACACTCCATAATTATTAAACTTTGCATATATTGTAAGTCTTATATTGCAAGGTATCATTCCTTCAATATTTTCTTTCACATACTGCACCTTTAAAAAATTAACAACTAATAATGTTATTGATAAATGATAATCACTGTAGTTCATATCCATTGAAAAATCATCATTTCCAAGTAAAGACATAATCTTTGATTTTAGGTTATTAAGTGTATATGGTAGAGTATTATTTGCTTTACTAATAATCAATAATCTTCTTGCTTCAAGTGATAAAGTATCAACATTTTCAATGTCCATTATTTTTTCCATTCTTTTGCAACCATCTTCATCAAGTTCACTTAAATAATGGTTACTTGATATGGATGCCATATCATCCCTAACACTCATAAATGTAGGATTAACTGCTTTATCAATCTCCTGATACTCTTTGATTTGTTTCATTTCATTTGGTATATACTTTATATAATCCATAATTAACTCTCCACAATTTCTTCCACATCACTTAGATATGGTATCTCTATATCAGTTAATTCAATGTTCCCTGTCCCATCATTCAATAAACACTTTGTAACATCTATAACTCCAGATACATTCAATAATGCTGTTGTTACCTGTGCTATCCTTACTGTTAAATATTCATTACTATCCCAAGTTTTAGATAAACTATGAAAATAATTATTAATAGCAATCATTAAATCATTTTTTATTGTTTCAAAAGTTTTACTACCATCAAGTTGTATTGAAACACCTACCTTTATTGTTTTTCTACTCACACTTTCTATTGTGACTTTATGCCCTATTGGTGCATAGCCACTACCTTCGCCATCTAAACTTGGATCTATTTCATTTTGTATTTGCTGTACTAATGTAGGAGATGGCATCTCATAATTACTATTAATAATAATTATCTTAACAGTCCCACCTCCATTCCAAAGTGGATACACTTTACAACCACCTACACCATTAAATGAATTGATTTTATCTATATAATCTGATTTATTTCCGCCAAATGACTTTTTATTAAATGTTTCAAAATACCTACTTCTAAATGACTCTATTTCTTCATCATCTTCAGCTGGTATAGTTATTTCAGTAAGGTAAGCATAGTTTAAGTTTCTAATAAAAGTGATAGCAGTTAATTTTCCAATTACTGTATTTACTTCAGTTCCAGTCTGCTCACTGGTCATTTTGTAATAAAAATATCCATCTTGCTTTCCTGTTATCTGATCTCCACTGATAAACGAATAAGTGTTTATTGAAAACTTGCTACCAACTGGTATCTCTACATCAAACTTGCCAATTCCTACTGCATGAGTAGCACTATTTGGTATTATTCCTCTATCAAGTGCTAACTTCTTTAAATGCTCATAATCTGCAGTATCAGCAAATCCATTCTTTTCATCTTGCTCCAATTGTAAATATAAAAGTGCTAACTCCATCGCAAATGGTGCGAGTGCTGTATAAATAAAAGAGCCCTCCATTGTGGAGCACTCTTTCACTCGCCTGCACATGTCATCTAAAATTTTCTCAAATGTTTTATCACTATATTTTGACATAAATATCTCCATACTTTGTATTGACCGTACAACTAATATTTAATTTTTCTTCCTGCTTATTAACTACTACATCCTCCACTGATTTAATGTGTGGATTTATTAAAAGTGCATCTTCAATAAATCGTTTAGTTTCTGATAGCAAGTAGTCCTCATCATCAAATGACTTTCCTATTAATGTTTCAATTTCTGAGCCATATTTCCAAGAATAAATAGGATACCTGTATCTTGCTATCCTAAGTGCGAAGTAAATCCAGCCTTTTAAGGCGGATACCCCCTCTACAACTTGTCCAGTAAATGTGCCAGTAGTTTCATCGAAATAAAAGTCTTTATATTTCTTTTCTTCTATTATTATAGGCTCTTTTGTTTCTGCCACTATGCTTGGTAAGTATCCCATAATCCCCTCCAAGTGTATTTCTTTTGCGATATTATTATATTGTTATTATTTTGCCGAGAACTAAGAACTCCCCTTTGTCAAGCTTATACACCGCAACCTTGTCTCCTGCTTTCAATTTATATATGTAGGTACTCGTGTCAGTAAATGACCAAGCATGAGTGTGTGCGGAATCCCCTGCACCACCTACAGCATTAACTCCTACGAGATTTAATTTTGTGTTTATATCAACTGTTGCAGTCTCTATAAAACAAAGGAGCGATTTATCAATTTCCATGTCCTTAATCTTTAGTGTGTTTTCACTTGTCATTATTCCGACTTGTATTCTTTCTTCTCGCTCTTTTCTTATTAATTTCTTTATTGTATTTACTAATTTTTCTTTACTGTTCATATTACAATTCCATAAATTTTAAATTTACCTGTGTTGTGTAACTTGCTCCGCTCCAAGTGTGAGTATCATTTGTTATTAGGAACTTTCCAGCAAGTCCAAGTCCCTCATCCCACACTCTAATTGACCTGCCACTCCAATAATTGACTTCGCCTACTAATGTAAACCTTATAACAGTATCAACTCCATGCAGTTGTTTCATAGCACCAGTTGTCATATCTACATCCTTTTCTATGGTGTAGTTTTTCTCAAACAATCCAAATCTATTTATAAGGTCTGCATTCTCTATTCTTGTTTTAAATATCCCATCGCTATCATAAACATTTACACGATTGACCATATCAGTTATTGATTCATCGAAAGTGCTATCAATAACATCAATTGTGTCTTTTAGAGTTACTGGAATTTCAACTTGACCTTCCTCTAAAATACAAAACTTATCTCCATCCATTTGAATGTAGTAATTCTTCCCTGTTGATAGTCCTGCTTTTTTATAAGCTTCATTTATTATTTCAAGATAGGTTTTATCTTCAAATACACTCTTTCCAATGCTTACACCTGTTGGAGCAACTATTCCAAGTTGCAAACCAAACTCTGATGCGATACTTACTGCTATCCCTTCCGCCGTAGAATCATAAGTTTTATTTGTTTCTGATTTTGATAAATTGTTTAGGAAGTCTAAACAATTATAAGTAATAGTTCCCTTCCTTGACCTGCGACCTGTTGATGCAACTTTTCCATAAAACAATAAATAGTTAGGAACTGCATAGTCGCTATCCGTATAAAAAGAAACAATGTCACCAATAGTTATTTGTGGCACTATTTCTCTTAACTCTTTATCATACGGAGCATTTATCATATCAAAACTAAACTCTCTCACGGCTCTTTCAACCGAGCCACTCCAAGTGTAGCTTGTTAGTAAATTAGTAATGTCAAATGTCTCGCCAGTCATAGTTTTATTAAGCATTATTCTCATTTTGCATTACCTCTAATCCATAAAGTTGTGCCTGCTACTAAGTCCGCAGGACTATTTCCTATCGTTGACTGATTATCCAAATAAAGAACTGACACACTCATATTGAATTTTCTTGCTACTGTTACTAAAGTGTCATAATCCTTTACTGTGTAATATTGACCATCAACCACCTTTTCTTCTTTTACATACGATACATTGTAATCTTCAAATGAATAGTTAGTTGCGACCTGTGTTGGTAGCTGGTACTCCTTCATTGATATTGAATAATAAATGTCTTCAGTTCCTTCGCCTGCTCTATAAGAAAATCCCTCAATTGAATAAAGACCATTAATTTGCATCTTTGGAATTACAAGTCTCACTTTATTTGTGCCATTTTTATAATCAAGTATTTTATTGACAAATGAAGCAGGCTTTAGTAAGTTTCTAAAATTGCAATATGATGGGTCATAATTCTTAGGATAGAATGAACTATAATTAAATGTTTTTAGTCCCCTTTTGCCTATTAAATTAACACCACCAAAACCTACTACTTGCTGTTCTTCATTATCATGAACTTCTTGTATTTCAAATGTTGGCTCTACCACAGGAAGCCTTATATCACCTATGTATATTTCCATAACTTTTACCTCATACTATCGGCAGCATTTTCAATTTCACTAATCATATTGTCTAAGTTTTCAACTCCATTTACATCAACATTAGAAATGTAAACATTAGTGAATTTATTAGTCTTAGGGTCATAGGTTTGATATGCTGGTTTATTTTGATTTTCTAATTCCTGTTGTTTTCTTTTCTCATTATTCTCTTTTTGTAATTTATCCATTAACTCAAATCGCTCTCTTACTTCAGGTCGCATTTGAGCTCTCATATCATCTACATTGTCGTAATAATAAATTGGCTCGCCTTCCTTAAACAAACTATCATTGCCGATTTTAGTTTCAGATAAATCCATACCAATCTTGAAACCTATAAAAGCAGGCAGTGCTTTACCAAGTAGAAATTTACCTGCAGCACTTGCTCCTGCGAGTAGTTTTCCACCAGCTGCACTTAAGCCTGCTCCAACTTTTCCAAATAGACCTGCTCCGCCTGCAGCCTTCGCTGCACCTGCTCCTGCAGCTGCACCACCTGCACCTTTAAGTGCATCGCCTACTAACTTAATACCAGCAAGTTTTGAAACTCCACCCCATATTAAATTTACAAGTGAAAGAATAGATGCGAGTGCTTTACAAGCTGTACCTATTGCTATTAAAGTCGCACCAAATGCAGCCACCTTTATTACATTATCTACAATTTGACTTATCTGCTCATCGGACATAGAGTTAAGTTTATTTAGCATATTAGTTGCATGTCCTAACAATTCATTAACCTTTGGCATCAACTTCTCACCAAATAACCTAAGGCTATCAGTAAAGTTTTGTTTTAGGATTTTGAATTGTTGCTGTGGTGCTGATAACATAATGTTTGCTTGTTTCTCTAATACACCTTTAGAGTTTTCTTCATTCATTTGAGTTCTAAACTGATGGTATTTATCAATGCTACCAGTTAATGAAAGCATCGCAGTTGCACCTCTAATGTTTCCAAACATCGTAAGTAAGTTATCAATATTTACACCAGCATTTTTATAAAACTCAGCGAGTTGCTCATCAGTTACTGATTCATCTGCTTTTAGTTTTTTAAGTTCTTCTTCAGCTTCTTTAGTAAGACCGACCGCTTGTTTTAAATTATCAAGATAACTTCCAAAGTCCATCTCACTAAATGCTTTAGAGCCATATGATAAATTAAACTTTTCAAACTGTTTTACTGCACTACTTGTTGGAGATAGAATGCTTGTTATTGCATTTTTAAGTCCAACTGTAGCTGTTGCAGTATCAAGACCATTAGAAGTTAAAACAGCCATAATGGTTGATAAATCTTCAAGGCTCATTCCAACTTGCGATGAAAAAGGTGTAACTGTTCCGAGTGTTTGTGAAAGTTCATCAATAGTTGTTTTACCATAAACTTGAGTTTGAGCGAGTAAGTCACCGACTCTGTACATGTCATAGCCCTGCTTACTATACCCTGCCATTACTGCAGTTAAACCACCGACTGCTGTATTCATTTCAGCAAATCCACCGATAGCCATTTTACTTGCAACATGAACATAATCAATTGCATTAGCTGTATCTACAGTTGCTGATATGACATTGTAAAAAGTGTCAGCAACATCACCAATATCCTGACCATAGGTTTTTGAAATATCTCTCATTTCTTTTCCTATGGTCTCCATTGGCTTTTGTGATTCATCAGCTATTGTTTTAACTTTTGCTATTGCATTCTCATAGTCCATCTCGGCAGCTATGCACTGCCTTATTCCTACTGCAAGTGGTGCAAATAACATAGTGCCAGTTCTTAGCATTGTGTCACCTGCACTATTAAGTGAATTTATGGTTTTCTTTGTAAATACTGTGCCACTTTTTAATCGTTGCAGGGTTTTGTCAAAGCCACTACTAAACTGGTCTTTAAATTTAAGTATGACTTCCGATGTGTGTGTGCCCACAATTTTTACCTCCCATAAATTCTTACAATAAAAAAGAGACTTACAAAAGTCTCTCTAAAAATTATATTTTTTAAACAAAACAAACTATGGCTTTAGATTATTCCAATTTGTATCATAAGTTAACCATCCAATTAATAGTCCTGTTGAAATATTAGAAACCAATAAATTTGTACCAAAGAAATAAATCATAATTGTTATTATCAAATATGTACTTTTTACAATATCATCTATTGAAGAATTACCGTTTAAATCAAATGCAGTACTAATATTTTTACCTAAATATGCCACAAGTTTAATATGAAATGTTCTTAAATAAATTGAAAACATAATAAACGATAGGACTAAAATAAATTTTTTATCTATATGGCACAAATATAGTATTGCAAATAAAATGAAATATAAAATCACTATAATAAATACATTCCAAAAAACCTTTCTAATAAAATAATATATAATTATAAATAGCAATAGTATTGGTATAAAAAAGAAAAATCCAATATCTTTATGTGCAACATATAATGATGCAAAGTAAAATAAAATCAAATAAATAACAGCCCATATTTTATAAGATTTTTCTTCTACCCATATTAGTATAATTAAAAACAAACAACTGCCACCAAGCCAATACATTAAATATTGAAAATATTTTGTAATAGGTATTCCAGCATAATCTAAATCTTGAGTAAAAATTGAAGCTAAAAAAGGTATTAGCGATAAAATTACAAAAAATATTGTTCCACAAATTTTATTTTTCCTATCCATATTATTTTATGTCTCCTTCTATAATTATCTACAATTATATAAATTTATTATCAATGTGTCAAATTATATCAAGAAACTCTCACAATGACTATGCTTTAGTATTGTATACTATTTCCATAAATTCTATTTACTTCATCTGTCTTTTCCTTAAAGTACTTATTCATAAAAACGGATAGTATAATCCTCTCGCCAAACTTTAGTTTATAAAACTCGCTTGGGAGCATGTTCTTCTCTTTAAACAAAAGATAACAAAGATAAAATTCATTATCCGTTTCTAATCGTTTTTTAATTCAGTCTCCAAAGCACTCATATCATCAAAGCCACTAATTGACATTACTTCACTATTTATTGTGTTTATTTCAGACACCTTAAATACCTTTTTTATAACATCAATTTTTAGAGCTTTTTCATGTAGTCCTAATTTCTTCTTTAACTTTTCATCATTAAAGTCAGGCTCTACAATTGCTTCAGTACAAATGCTAAGTGCTCCTTTATAAAACTTGTTCATAGAAATAGAACCAGTCTTATCAAGTGACCTGTCCTGCAACTCATAAATCCTATCAGGTGTTAAAGATTTAATTTTTACACTAAATGCTTTACCTGTGGCTTTACTAAGTCTTGGAATCTCTACTTCCTTTTCTGTGCTTGTATTAAAGTTCTTGTCGTCAAGCTCTAATAAGTTTTGTATTAAATTTTCCATCTACTCCTCCTAACCTATTGGCTCTAAGTCATAGTCGCCAAATGTAAAATTGATGTCAAACTCACCAACCGCCGTTCTCTCCCATTTAAGAAGTGGAACTTCATCAAGTTTTACATCAAATAAACTAACTCTTGTAGCACCTAAGCTATCAGGGTCTTCAACCTTACCATTAACTGTGAATATAGGACACTTTCTTTGTTTAAGTTTTTCTACTACCTTTTTTGCTATAGTGTCAGATACATGGAATAAGTGAAGTTTACCTGTGTGCTCTTCGCCAGTTAGTTTCTTTCCTTTTTGAAGTTTATGAGCGAGTGGAATATCGGTATAAACCATCTTGATGATTGCTTCAAACTCACTGACTTCTGCCATCTTAGCACCATCAATCCAGCACTCTCCATCAACACCATTTATGACTTGGTCTGCTGTATAATTATCCATTTACGACACCTCCTTATAAATAAATTGGGAACTCTACATCTTCAATTGCATCTGGTATCCCAACTTTACCAGTTAAATAAACAATTGACCCTGTGTTCGCTTTCAAGATTTCTTTATCAGTCATCTCGGTTACATCCTCGCCTGCCATCCTTAGATAGTTTCTTTGTGCTTCTAAATCAATTTGACACTCGCCACTTGTGATTATTGATTGAGTGATTAAATTCATAAAGTAAGCATTTATAGCAGTTACAAGGATACATTTGTCATCGTAGTCATTATTGAATTTACCAATATACTCATCCCTTATAGTTTTCACTAAGTCATCGTATATTAAATTCATAATGTTTACGATTTTTATTTTCTTAAAACTTATGCTCTTTGTTTTTGTTGTAGATTTAAAAGTATTGACACCTCTAACAATCTTTACTTTCTCACCATCGTGCATAAGCACTAACTTTCCTGCATCAACTGCTTCATCCTGCTCTGCAACAGTTAATCTATTGCAGTTTGACAAATCATTAAGTGTGCCATAAGTGATAGACTGTGTGAAAGGTGTGCCTGCAATAAATCCTGCGATTCTACTGCAATACTCTTCTGCAGTATAAACACCAGATGTTTGAGTGTGTGTTTCGCCTGTGGTATATGCTGTAAACTCACAACCTATAATTCCATCACAATCTTCACTACTTGCAAATGGGAATACTCCCATTATTTTATTTTTATTGACATTGATTTCTTCTTTTATGAAAGAAATCATATCAGGTAGTTGCCCATCAACTTCAACTGTAGGACATGCTAAATAATGAATTTTAGTTTCTCTGACCCAAGCTCTCGCTTTCTTATACTCTTCAGTTAAACTTGGCTCATCTTCATCATTCGGTGCTGCTACATTCATTACAAAACACACTACCTTTTTAGGTGCAGTAACATTACCCATAAGTGCTAACTTTATCTGCTCCTTATTAAAGTCTGATAAATACTCAGGTATTTCATCAGTAAGTTGCACAGTGAACTTTTGCGGATTACTTCCTGTTACATTATCCTTAAGTATTAGTCCAACTATGCCTCTCTCGGCTCTGCCAAATATTGTCTTCGCTTTTTCAATAAAGCTAATGTTTATAATGGGTGCTCCCATATAATCCTCCTTAGTCATAAATTTCATCCGTTTCTTTTCTCTTAAGCCTTAAATCTACCTGTTCTATCGGATGGTCTATATCTCTATTTACTGTGTTGTCATACACATCTATGTCTATTTGAAACTCTAAAATATCGTTTAACTCGCCTGTGTATTCTTGTCTAAATTCTTTTATATGAAGTGTTCTATCATCAACCACTAAATAATTAAGAAACAACTCTCGCATTTTCTCTATGATTTTGAACTGCTCTACTTGGTCTACCGTTTCCATTAAATAAGCACAGTTAATTGTTATTTCAGTTTTAACAATGTGTTTATTTAATTTTTCCATTGGACTTACAATTAGTTCTGTGCTAAAACATGGCATATTATATTCTTTGTTTGTTTCTTTACCATAAACTCTACAATTAAAATTTTGTTTTAATGTATCATTAAATGATTTATAAACTTTACTTAAATTAAGCATTGCCAAGTAACCCCTTTACTAATTTTTCAAAGTTATTTATGAGTTTAGGCTCATATTGTTTTGCACCTTTTTCAATAAAATTAGTAGGATGAACTACTCCTACTACTTTTTTATTTCTAACTATTTTATGCCCAAGATTTACAAGTCTTTCATACCATACTTTATTTTTAATAATCCACCAAGATTTAATACCATCTCTTTCAGAAGATTTTTTATATCTACCTTTAGCAAACGGCATCCAATTTTTAGTATTTTTATTTTGCTGAACTTTATATTGTGGTTTCTCATGTTTTTCAATTTCTTTAGCAGTTCCACTTGCTTGTCTACTCATAAAACTATTTACTTTTTTAGGATATTGATATGCAACAGTTGAGAAGTCTTTTGCTAATTTATCAAGATCAGATAAATCTACTTCAATCATTAGATAACTCCTTCTTCTTTTTCTTTTTAACTTCTTTACACATAAGTTCATAAAATAAATGTTTCATTTCAATATCACAAATGGACTCAATAGATAATTGGCTATTTTTATATCCTATAACCATCTCTTCAGTCAGTCCCTCAAAATATCGCATAGTAATTTTATAAGTGGTTTCAGTTTGTGTAAGTCCTGCTTCTATATACTCTTTACTTTTAAGTGGATGTATTTCAGCCCATACTGTTCTTATTGGAACTAATCCATTTATAGTTTGACCGAGTTCGTTCTCACTTTCATTAAATTCAAGTATTTGTATCCTATTTCTAAGACGTCCTATATTTATCAAAACTCTATACTCCTTATCCCAGATAGTAGTGACCTTAATGTCTTCATTAACTCATGGTGGTTAGCATTTCCTCTACCTTCATATAAAAAATGAAGAGCATAAAATATGGCTACTTTAATGAGTGATTTTTCTTTCTTTTTAAAGTCTTTGAAATATTCAACTCTAAGTAAGTCTTTAACAAACCCTATAGCACCATCAAGACAATCTTGTATCAGTGCATCATCTAAATTGGTGTCTACCTTTAAATAGTTCCTTGCTTCATCAAGTGTAACCATATTTTTATATCTCCTCTAAATTTAATTAAGGTGTAGCAGCTTTGATTTTAAGAATTTGTACTGCTTCTCTAAGTGCTAACTTACCATCAATTCTTTCTTTAGCGACAAATGCTATCATTCCATTCCCAGCATACAATTCTTTTAACTCTTGGAATGATCTAACACCTCTCTCGCCAATCTTATAGTATGAAAAGTCCCCAAATGCTATGCAAGGTTTACCTGCCTCTACACTATTACAATATGCAGATGTAAGGACAGGATAGCCAAGTATTCTATCTGGTTCTCCTTCTTTTACTGATGGTTGCCAAATATAAGCACCATTATTGTCTTTTACCTTTCTAAGTTGTGCTATTGTTTGGTCGTTCATTACAAATCTTGCATTCTTTCTATATGGTCTTTTTAATGAATAAACAAGTGTAAAGATATCATCAAACTTGATATTTGTATTTTCAAGTTGTACTGATATATTTCCACCATCAGTTTCATTAAATATACCATGTGGTTTATTTGTGCCAGTGCCATTAAGGAATGCATCTTCTTCCGCATTACCAAGTGCTTTTCCAAACTCTTCAATCAAATAGTTCTCTAAGTCAAACACATTATCAGCAAGAAGTTCTTCTGTAACTTTAACTGCTACTGATAATTTGTGTGCATCAAGAGTTATTTGATTAAATGTAGGGTCTGAAAATACAAGTGCTTCCCCTTCATCAATCCAAGCAGCTGCTGGTTTATCAGCTGCGATATTAATCTTATACTCGCCACTTGTATTTATGACTTTTGCATATTGACGGAAGATGTTTTCTTGCTCCAAAACTCTTATAATCTCTCTGTCCATTTCTTCTGGTACTAAATATCCGCCAGATGTGTCTATCCCCTCTTGTAAGTAGTTAGTCATATAAGGCTTTCTACTTCTAAGAGCTGTTAACACATCATTCTTATAAGCTTTTGCAGCTCTAAAATTCTTTGGTCTCTCATCATCTTCGTGATATGGTTTCTCAGTTATAGGCTTACTTGTAGCCTTTGATAACTCCTTATCCATATCCTGAAGTCTTTCTAACCTTTTGATTTCTCTCGTGTAATCTTCAATCTCTTTTTCCATTTTCTCATAAGTTGCATTATCTTCTGCTGACAACATATCATTCTTGTCCTTATGTGTATCAGCAAAATTCTTCGCTGTTTCCCAAGCCTTAGCTCTCTTTTCCATTAACTCTGTAATAGTCATAATTTTAAATTCTCCTTTTAAATAAATTTTTTGATGGTGTTGAGTCTCATGTAAATATCATCAACTTTTACACCAACTGGTTCTTCTTTTTTTATTAAGTATTTGTCTTTTAGCTTGTTTGTTAAGTTTTTCTCTACCACATTTTTTTCAAAAATCTGTGGTCTAAAATGATTCTCCATAATCTCAGTATCATCTCTTCCAAGCATTCCGTCACAAAACTTTAGCTCTATAGCTTTCTTACAATCCATCCAAGATTCATTATCCATAAGCTCTGAAATCTTGTGTCTACTCAAATGAGTTTTTAACTCATAAGCATTAATAATTGAATCTTTAACAGCTGTAAGCATATCTATAACTTTTGATAGTTCTTCGTAATTTCCTATAGCCATTGTCTCTGGATTATGTATCATAAGCATTGATACTGGACTCATATACATAATGTCTCCTGCCATAGCAATGACTGAGGCTGCTGATGCAGCAAGTCCATCAACTTTTATGGTTACTTTTCCTTTGTGAGATTTAAGCATGTTGTAAATTTGTGCTGCAGCTATACAATCTCCACCAGGACTGTTAATCCATACAGTAATGTCGCCTGCCTTTTCTTCAAGCTCATTTTTAAATATTTCAGGTGTAACTTCATCATCAAACCACGACTCACTTGCTATTGGTCCATTAAGCAGTAGGACTTGCTCTACTACTTCTTCCATTTCTTCTACTACTTCTTTCGTGTCTTTGTTCTCTAATGTTGCCATCTCTACTTTGTCTATCGTTTTTTTCTTTTTGATTTCCTTCCACTCCCAAAACTTCTTCGCTTCCATTATTTTCCTCCTCAATATTTTCTTTTTTTGCTGCAGTCATTAAAGGTATCATGTTGCCATTTACAAGATAACTATCTCCACCTTTATCTTCAGGTATTAAATCAAGCTGTTCTAAACTTCTTATATCATTAGCCGACATCCAGCCATTTTGTCTTGCTACTGAATATCCATTCATTCTTGATTGATAATCACCCCTTAATAGCCCATCAAGATTAAATTTCACAAAATAATCTTTTTTCTCATCTTCATTTAATAGACACTTATGTATTGTCTGCTCCCACCTACTTATCCACGGTTCTAATGTGTATTTAACAAACTCTAAACTTTGCTGCTCTATGTTATTAAATGATGAATGCTCTAAATCAGATATCATGTGATTTGGTACTCTGAATATTCTTGCAATTTCACTTATTTGAAATTTTCTTGTCTCTAAAAATTGTGCTTCGTTATTCGGAATGCTTATCGGATGATATTTCATACCCTCTTCAAGTACTGCAACCTTGCCTGCATTTTGTGAACCACCAAATGTATTAGTCCAACTCTCTCTTACTTTTTCTGGGTTCTTTAATTGATCTGGATGCTCTAATACACCACCTGGAACTGCTCCATTATTAAAAAATTTAGAGCCATACTCTTCACAAGCTATACTCATTCCTATGGCGTTCTTTGCCATTGCTATAGGAGAGTATCCGACAACACCATCAGAACTTAACCCCACTATATGAAACACATCTTTTTTCTTAAGTTTTACCATTGCACCTTTCATAGTGTTTGCTTCATCATTCATATGCTGATACTCATAATAAAGTTCACCTTTTTCATCTCTATCAACTTTCATCCTATTTGCCATTAGAGGATATAAAGCAAGAACTTCCCCTTTACCATTTCTTATGATTTGTGCATATGCATTACCATAAAGTAAAAGGTGTGTCATAAGTGTTTCTCTAAAAACAAATGATGTCATTTCAGGATTAGGCTCATCATGCAAAAGTCTATACAAACTATGTTCAGTAGCTTTTTCTTTGCCACCATTACCATTATATTTATATAAATGAAGTGGAAGTTGAGCGACTGATTCTGCTAAAATTCTTATACAAGCATAAACAGCCGTTATCTGCATTGCTGTTCTTTCATTTACATTTTTCCCCGAAACACTACTTCCAAAAAAGAATCTTAAAAAACTCCCTGCTGTAGAATCTCTTGGTCTTCCCCTATTTTTAAATATGTCAAATATTCCCATTTATCCTCCACAAAAAAGAGTAGCATTCCTGCTACTCCCAAAAAAGAAAGGTATCTATCGAAAGTTAATTACTTCCTTTGTTTAAATTGTATAGTTTTACAAACACACAATTGTTGCCACTCATTTCATTATATCTCCATTTTCTTTATCAACTGGGTATGTGTGTAAGCAAATATTTTTAAGTCCATAGTTTACTTCTAAATAATTCTTTAAGTTTCATTACATCATTATATTCTACATAAAGTTTACTTTTCATTTTTATTTACTTGCCTTTTTGTATTCTTGTTTCATTGTTTCTAAATAATCTTTTAGTTTCTTTTCAGTTTCTTCTAAAATGTCAAGTTCTAATTTTGCTTGTTCCAAGTCTTCTTTAATCAATGATTCAGATGCTCCATTTTCTTTATCTTCTTCATAGTTTTCCCATTTGCAATTAAAATCACTACAAACTTCTTTTAATAAATTCTCACTTGCTTTTTCAATAAATTTTTTCATCTTCGTTTCCTCTCTTTCTTATACTCTTACAACTTTTGTGTTTCTATCGTTTCCACAAAGTTCTATAAATCTCTTTAAAATCTTCTCTGCTTTCTCTTTTGTCATTTTCTTTACTACTACTGGGCATCCAGTTGGTGCTATGTTTTTCTTACCGTTTATGATTCCATTCTCGCAAAACCCTGCAAAATAGAAATGCTCCTTTAATCCTTTGTCATAAAAACGGACTGTGTAGTTTTTGTTTTCTAAATTTTTCATTTTTATTTACCTTCCTTTTTTTTAATTGTATTCACATACTGCCGTAGAAGTGTAAATATAGCAAGTTATTAATTCTTACATTTTAGGGTTATTATTGTGTCCTAACTTTGTTGTTAGAACACCAATAATCCCCTATTATCGTAGACACTTCCGCCTTCTTCATTACCCATTCTTATTGCCCTATCAAGTGCCATAATGAGTGCCACAGCCCCATCGATTTTTTCAGTAGATTTTGCTTTATCAGGTTTTATGTTCCCAGCAGGATCAGTTCTCACAAAAATATTGTCCATCATCCACCTTAAAACTGGATGTCCACTATGTGCTATTTTCTTTTCAAGTACAAGTTTCATTAACTCTTTAGTTGCTGGACTCATATCTTTATATCCTTGACCGAATGCTATGACTTCAAATCCTAACCCTTCCAAATTTTGTGACATCTGCACTGCTCCCCAACGGTCGAAGCATATGCCTTTAATGTTATATTTTTCGCCAAGCTCTTCAATGAACTTTTCTATAAATCCATAGTGTATTACATTGCCTTCAGTTGTTTGAAGTTTACCATTTGCTTTCCAAACATCATATGGCACATGGTCTCTTCTAACTCTTAAATCAATATTGTCCTCAGGTATCCAAAAGTAAGGCATAACTATGTATTTTTCATCTTCATTTCTTGGTGGGAACACTAATACAAAAGCACTGATATCAGTTGTTGATGATAAATCAAGTCCACCATAACAAATACGACCAACTAACTCATCTTCATTAATTTCATCTTTACAATCATCCCACTTATCCATTGGCATCCACCTTATACTTTGTTTTACCCATTGGTTTAGTCTTAATTGTCTAAATGCATTCTCTTCAGCAGGATTTTGTTTTGCAGACTCACAAGCAACTCGAACTTTTTCAATGTCTACAGTAATATTTAATGATGGGTTTGCTTTCTTCCAAACTTCTTCTGAAGTCCAATCATCATCCATCTCTGCTCCATAAATAACAGGATAGAATGTGTGGTCTATTTTTCTTCCCTCAAGTATATCTTTTGCTTTTTGATGCACCTCATAACAAATAGAATTTAAATCATTCCCAGCTGTTGTTATAAAAAAGAATAACGGTTGTTTTCTTGCATCGCCACTCCCTTTTGTCATCACATCAAATAGTTTTCTATCAGGCATTGAATGCAACTCATCAAAGATTAATCCATGAATATTGAATCCATGTTTACTATATGCTTCTGCAGATAAAACTTGATAAAAACTATTTGTTGATTTATATCTTAATCTCTTACTTGCTTCTTGTATTTTTATTTTTCTTGATAACTCAGGCGACTTTCTCACCATTTCTTTCGCTACATCAAATACAATACTTGCTTGTTGTCTATCAGATGCACACCCATAAATCTCTGCACCTGCTTCTCTATCGGCACAAAGTAGATAAAGTGCGACCGCTGCCGCTAACTCACTTTTTCCTTGTTTCTTCGCGCACTCTATAAATGCTATATTAAATTGTCTATAGCCATTTTCTTTTATGACTCCAAAAATATCTCTTATTATTCTTTCTTGCCAGTCAATTAATATAAATGGTTTCTTGTCCCACTCACCTTTCGTGTGTTTTAAATAATGCTCTATAAAGTTTACTGCTTTGTCTGCTTTTTCTTTATCATAGTGAGAAGTAGGAAGCATAAATCTTGTTGGTTTATAATCTTTCAATTTACACATTAGCTATTTAACAAATCCTTATTTAATCTTGCAAATGGTCCAAAATACTTTATTGCAGCTTTGTCCCTAACTTTCGCTGCTTCAAGGGCTGTATCATACAAACCTAAATGTATCTTTTTTCCATTTAAATTAATATATGACTCATACTTTCCTACTTGCTTAAAAAAACTAACACCATAAAAACCTGATGTATTAGTGCATCTCATTTTTTGATTAAAAGTATTTTGTTGATGAGTGCAAAGCCTTAAATTACATCTACGATTATCAAATTTATTACCTGAAATATGATCTATGTCAAAATTAGACTTATTTAATAAAAATGTATGCAAACACCACGACCTTTGTTTATATCCCCTAAAATTCCTTATTGTTGATACTGGATATCCTCTTTTCCCTTTATTCCAACTATGCTTTGAAACTTCTTCCAAATCATCAGCATCAATTAAAAAGAATGTTTTATCCTTAAAGTAAATTTTGCACACTTTCCCATTATCTATTAATTCATATTTATTTTTCATTTAAACCTCCAAAA
The DNA here is from genome assembly GCA_946403075.1 of uncultured Lachnospiraceae bacterium. GTDB lineage: Bacteria > Bacillota > Clostridia > Lachnospirales > Lachnospiraceae > UBA3633. The sequence continues at coordinate 57,375 of CAMIYN010000004.1, forward strand.
CAATAAAAAAGAGACTTAATGAGTCTCTTAATTTTTATTATTTATATGTGAACGACAAAAGCCCTATAAGGCTTTCATCTACTTATTTTCAAATTTAATTATTTCTTTTTAGTAATTAATTCTACTAATTTTGATAAACCCATCACCACCAACATAAATGGTATTGATATAAATAGTAACATGTACATTGCTGCATTGTCTAAAAAATCTCTCATTGTTTCAGTTCTACTTTTCATTATTACCACCTTTCTCATAAAGAAATAGACACCAAGTTTTCATCTTTTTATACTTTTCTTCAGTTTTCTTTAAATGCTCTACTACTTCATACATTGTTTTACAATTTTTGCATAAGACTTCAGTTTCAAATGCTGTCTCAACTGGATGTGTAAATACATGAGCACTTAATCTATTTTTATAAAGTTGAGCATAAATCTCTAACCTTCCTGCTTTACATTTAACACTTCTTTCAGCACTAATACCATCAATCTTTATGTTAAAATACTTTTTAAATTTAGATGCATCATCTATAAAATCTTTAGCTTTCATTTTCCTATCCCTCGTTATCTAATAATAATTCAAGTACTGCTTTTGTGTCTTCATCAGTTGGCTCTATATCCCAACCCCTATCGTAGTTTGCTACTTTTTCTTTTCCTTTGTTTTCAATTATTGCTTCTTTCCATTTACCAAAACCTTCAAATGGATTTTTTAAATTCTTTATACTCTTAAGTTCCATCTTACTTCTTCTCCTTTAAGTTAAACCATTTAGTTTTTCCTTCGCCGCATCCCACACCGTTTAACACTGCTGTTTTTTCATCAATAATTGTAAGTGTCCAAGTCCAATCTCCTCTGCCATCTTGTTCATTTGCTTTTTCAAATTTGTCTTCTTTACCATTTGAGTCCTTACCCCAATCAAGTGCTTTCTCTACATTTGCTAAATCAAACTTTTTGATTTTCTTAATTAATTCGTCTACTTGATAACCATCGTGCCAAGTCCAATAAATTTTAGTTTTGTTTTCCTTTACAAAGTTTACATTTACATTTGCTGTTGTCATTTTCTTTTACCCTTTAGGCTTTCGCCTATCCTTTCTTTTTTTTGTTAGTGTATATATCGCTCTAAAGTGTAAAAATAGCAAGTTATTTATTCTTACAT